>DASTGL010000029.1:0-2683 GCA_035719145.1 Solirubrobacterales bacterium | reverse complement strand
CACCTGCTTCTTGCGGTCGGCGACCTCCTTGAACGCCTTGAAGGCGTTGTTCAGCGCCTGGCCTTCGACCTTGAAGCCCAGCTGCTCCAGGGCGTCTTTCAGCGCGTGGCGGCCGGAGTGCTTGCCCAGAACGATCGAGTTCGACTCCAGGCCGACCTCGGTCGCGTCCATGATCTCGTAGGTGCTGCGCTCCTTCAGAACGCCGTCCTGGTGGATGCCGGACTCGTGGGCGAAGGCGTTGCGCCCGACGACGGCCTTGTTCGGCTGCACCGGGTAGCCGGTCAGGCGGCTGACCATGCGGCTGGTGCGGGCGATCTCGCGGGTGTTTATGCCGGTCCAGAGCCCGTGCACGTCCTCGCGGACGCCGATCAGCATCGCGATCTCCTCCAGCGAGCAGTTGCCGGCCCGCTCGCCGATCCCGTTGACCGCGCACTCGACCTGCCGCGCCCCGGCCAGGACGCCGGCGTAGGAGTTGGCGACCGCCATCCCCAGGTCGTCGTGGCAGTGGACCGACAGCTCTACCCCATCCAGTCCCGGCACCAGCTCGTACAGGCGCCGGAAGTAGTCCGCGTACTCCTCCGGCGTCGTGTAGCCGACGGTGTCGGGGATGTTGACGACGGTGGCCCCCTCCTCGACGGCGATCGCGCAGACTTCGGCGGTGAACTCGATGTCGGCGCGGGTCGCGTCCATCGGCGAGAACTCGACGTCCTCGCAGTAGCTCTTGGCCAGCGAGACCGCCGCCCGGGCCTGGCCCTTGACGTCCTCGCGGTCGGTCTTCAGCTGGTGCTCGATGTGGATGTCGGAGGTCGAGATGAAGGTGTGGATGCGCGGCCGCGCCGCCTCCTTCACCGCCCCCCATGCCGCGTCGATGTCGGCCTTGTGGGTGCGGGCGAGGCCGCAGATAACCGGCCCCTCGACCTTGCGTGAGATCTCTTGGACCGCCTCGAAGTCGCCGGGCGAGGTGATCGGGAAGCCGGCCTCGATCACGTCGGCCCCCAGGCGGGCCAGCTGCTGGGCGATCTCGACCTTCTCGGCGGTGTTCAGCGAGATGCCGGGCGACTGCTCGCCGTCGCGCAGCGTGGTGTCGAAGATGTGGACGCGGTTCGCGTCAGATTTGGTGTCGTTCTGGGGTCCCATCGGACCTCTCCTTCTCTCTTTGAATCGAATGGCCTTTGTCTCTCGCGGCTATCGCGCCGCCCAGCGCTATTCCCCCCGAGGGGGGAGGAGAAGGAGTAGCGCGAGGCTGTCGAGCCGGGTGCCCATTCGGTTCCGAACCTTAGCGTAGGCTGCGCGAATCGCAACCCCGGAAGTCACCGATTCGGGCCGCACCAACTGGCTCGCGCTCTTCGCGATGGGCGCCGCCGTCGTCGTCATCGCCAACGATTTCA
Organism: Solirubrobacterales bacterium; assembly: GCA_035719145.1. GTDB lineage: Bacteria > Actinomycetota > Thermoleophilia > Solirubrobacterales > 70-9 > VAYN01. Next base: position 1,295 of record DASTGL010000029.1, on the reverse strand, counting down.
CGGCCGTGAACGTCGCCCTGCCGACGATGGAGAGCGACTTCCACACCAACATCAACACGATCCAGTGGGTGATCAACGCCTACGCGCTGACCTTCGGGGTGATGATCGTCACCGGCGGCCGCCTCGCCGACATGTTCGGCCGCCGCAACGCCTTCTTCCTCGGCAGCGCGATCTTCGCGACGATGTCGGCGATCGGCGGCGCCGCGCCGACCGAGACGACGCTGATCGCGGCGCGGACCCTGATGGGGATCGGCGGGGCGCTGATGTGGCCGGCGATCCTCGGGATGACCTACGAGATCCTCCCGGAAGAGAAGGCGGGGCTGGCCGGGGGGATCATCATCGGCGCCGCCGGCATCGGCAACGCGGTCGGGCCGCTGCTGGGCGGCGTCCTCACCCAGGAGCTCTCCTGGCGCTGGATCTTCTTCCTCAACGTCCCGATCGCCGTCTTCGCGGTCGGCGTCACCTACCTGCTGGTCCACGTCAAGGAGCCGGAGACGAAGGACCACCGCATCGACTACCCGGGGATCGCGGCGCTCTCCGTCGGCCTCGTCTCGCTGCTGATCGCCCTCGACCAGGTCGACGACTGGGGCTGGGGCGACCCGCGGGTGATCGTGCTCTTCGCCCTCGCCGTAATCGGGATCGCCGCCTTCATCCCGATCGAGCGCCGCGCCGGCGACCACGCACTGATCCCGCGCCAGGTGATCCGCAACCAGAACTTCACCGCCGCCTGCGTCGCCGTCCTCTTCATGGCCGCGACCTTCTTCGCCGCCCTGCTCTACCTGCCGCAGTTCATGCAGAAACAGCTCGGCTACTCGGCCCTGGAAGCCGGCGTCGGGATGCTGCCCTTCCTCGCCGTCTTCGCCCTCTCCTCCTTCGCCGCCGGTCCCCTATACGACCGCCTCGGCGCGAAGAAGCTGGCGGTGATCGGCGCCGCCCTGATCACCCTCGGGCCGATCCTCTTCTCGCTGCTCGACGAAGCCTCCGGCTACGGCGCCCTGGTCCCGGGGATGGTCGTACTGGGGATCGGCGCCGGCAGCTTCGTCCCCACGGCGACCACCGCTGGGGTCACCTCGGTCGACGAATCGCAGACCAGCCTCGCCGGCGGCATCGTCTACATGTTCCAGATCGCCGGCGGTTCGATCGGTCTAGGGCTGACGACGACCGTCTTTTCCTCGCAGGCGTCCTTCGTTGACGGCATCGAGGCCGCTTTCAGGCTGGACGCGGCGCTCTCGCTAGCCGGCTTCCTCGTTGCTCTCTTCTTCGTCGGCGGCCGGCTACTGGGCCGGGGCTCGGCC
>DASTGL010000028.1:0-2918 GCA_035719145.1 Solirubrobacterales bacterium | reverse complement strand
GTCTATATCCTTGGCTCTCCAGGGCGCCGCAGCCGCGTCGCCGCCCTGAGCGTCACCTCCACGTCAAACCACTTCACGAGCAGGAGCCATGGCCGTAGACACCGCCGCTTATCGCGATATGACCGACGAGCAGGAAGCGATCATCGAAATGGTCCGCCAGTTCGCCGACGAGCAGATCATCCCCAACGCCGAGCACTACGACCACGAGGACTCCTTCCCGGAGCCGATCGTCGAGCAGATGAAGGAGCTCTGTCTCTTCGGAGTCACCATCCCCGAGGAGTACGGCGGCATGGGGCTCGACCTGACCACCTACGCGATGATCGTCGAGGAGCTCAGCCGCGGCTGGATCTCTATCTCCGGCGTCGTCAACACCCACTTCATCGGCTCCTACCTGCTGATGAAGTTCGGCACCGACGAGCAGAAGGAGTACTTCCTCCCGAAGATGGCGACCGGCGAGATCCGCGCCGCCTTCTCGCTCTCCGAGCCCGAGGTCGGCTCCGACGTCCAGGGCATCAAGGCCACCGCCAAGAAGGACGAGGACGGCAACTGGGAGCTGAACGGCCAGAAGATGTGGGTCACCAACGGCCTCGGCTCCAGCGTCGTCTTCGTGCTGATGAAGAACGACACCAAGGCCGACCCGCCGTACAAGGGGATGACCTGCTTCATCACCGAGAAGGAGCCCTGGAAGGAAACCAACGAGGGCGATTTCAAGGGCCTCAACGTGCCGCCGAAGATCAAGAAGATGGGCTACAAGGGCGTCGAGTCCACCGAGCTCGTCTACGACGGCTACAAGTGCCCGCCCGAGCGCATCCTCGGCGGCGAGGAGGCCGGTCTCGGCCAGGGCTTCGTGCAGATGATGGACGCGCTCGAGGTCGGCCGCGTCAACGTCGCCGCCCGCGGCGTCGGCATCGCCCAGCGCGCGCTGGAGCTGGCCCTCCGCTACAGCCAGGAACGGAAGACCTTCGGCAAGACGATCTCCAACCACCAGGCGATCCAGTTCAAGCTCGCCGACATGGCGACCCAGCTCGAGGCCGCCCGCCTCGTCACCCGCAAAGCGGCGCGGATGAAGGACGCCGGCGAGCGCTCCGACCTCGAGGCCGGGATGGCCAAGCTCCTCGCCTCGGAGTGCGGCAAGTACTGCGTCGAAGAAAGCTTCCGCATCCACGGCGGCTACGGCTACTCGAAGGAGTACGAGATCGAGCGCCTCTACCGTGACGCGCCGCTGCTGCTGATCGGCGAGGGGACGAGCGAGATTCAGCGCATGGTGATCGGCAAGAAGCTCCTGCAGCGACACAAGATCTGATGGGACGCGCCTAGCTCAGATGGCCTCGACTTCGGACCTGATCCGCACCGCGATCGAGCGGTTTCAGGCCGAAGTCCCCTCGCTGGCGAACCTGAAGCTGGTCTTCGGCCTCGAGCTGCGGGCCAAACACGACATCCAGCTCTATCGGGTCGAGCTGCCCGGGCCGAAGATCACCAAGGACCTGCAGCAGGACGAGCGGGTGCTGGTCGAGATCGACCGCCCGCAGTTCAACGAGCTGGCCGAGAAAGGGACGCTGAAAAGCTACCGCCGCGCGGTCGAGACCGGCCACATCAAGGCCAACGGCGACTCCAACGTGGTCAAGCTGATCGCCCAGGTCGTGGAAAAACAAGAGGCGCGCAACCGCCTCAAAAAAGTCCACTAGAGCCGGACCAGGTTCTCCGATTCGATGCCGCGGGTGACGCCGCGGAAGTCGACGGTCAGCGGCGCCGTGGCGACGACCCCCTCGTAGTCGACGTCGGGGTGGGCGGTGACGATCGCGGCTATGTCGCACTCGCGCAGCGCTCCCTCCAGCTCGGCCGAGGAGAGGCCGTGGCCGGGTAGCTCGGCGACGAAGGAGTCGTGGTAGGAGACCTCGGCGCCGAGGTCCTGGAGGCGGCCGATGATCTTCAGTGCTGGCGATTCGCGGACGTCGCCGACGCCGCCCTTGTAGCTGACGCCGAGGACGAGGACGCGGGAGCCGTTGACCGGCTTGCGGACCTCGTTCAGCGCCCGCTCGATCCGTTCGACGCAGTAGCTCGGCTGCGCCTGGTTCACTTTCCCCGCCAGCTCGATGAACTCGGGATAGAAGTCGACCTGGCGGGCCCGGAAGGCGAGGTAGAAGGGGTCGACGGGCAGGCAGTGGCCGCCCATCCCCGGCCCCGGGTCGAAGCGCATGAACCCGAACGGCTTGCTGGAGGCGGCCTCGATCACCTCCCAGACGTCGACCCCGAGCCGGTCGCAGAGCTGCGAGAGCTCGTTGACGAGGGCGATGTTGACCGAGCGGAAGATGTTCTCCAGCAGCTTCGAGAGCTCCGCCGCCTCGGGGCTGGTGAGGACGATCACGGTGTCGCAGATCTGCCCGTAGAGGTCGCGCGCCCGCTCGGTCGAGGCCTCGGTCACCCCGCCGACCAGCTTCGGGGTCGTCTTCACCGTGTAGTCGGTGCGGCCGGGGTCGATCCGCTCCGGCGAGAAGGCGAGGTGGAAGTCGCTGCCGGCGGTGAGGCCCGAGGTCTCGAGGATGGGGAGGAGGCGGTCGCGGGTCGTCCCCGGGTAGGTGGTCGACTCCAGCACCACCAGCTGCCCTGAGCGAAGCACCTGCGCCAGCGCCCGCGCCGAGCTCTCCAGCGGCCCGAGGTCGGGCTCGCGCGAATCGCTCAACGGCGTCGGCACGCAGATGATCACCGCGTCGCACTCGGCCAGCTCGGCGTAGTCGGCCGTCGCCCGCAGCTTCTCGCCGAGCGGCGCCAGCGCCTCGCCCGGCACGTCCTCGATGTAGCTGCGGCCGGCGTTCAGCGCCTCGACCTTCTTTTGGTCGAGGTCGAGCCCGACCACCTCGCAACCCGCTTCGGCGAAGGCGACTGCAAGCGGCAGGCCCACATAGCCGAGGCCGATGATC
>DASTGL010000027.1:0-4129 GCA_035719145.1 Solirubrobacterales bacterium | reverse complement strand
GGGGTCTTGAGGTCGTCGTTGGCTTTCACTTCGGGATGGATGCCGTGGCTCTGGGCCAGGTTTACCCCATCGGGAGTGAAGAACTCGCCGACCGAGAGCTTCAGCGCGCCGCCGTTGGCGAGGCTCTGCTCCTCCTGGAAGAGGCCCTTGCCGTAGGTGCGCAGGCCGACCACGGTCGAGCCGGCGTCGTCGTGCAGCGCCGCGGCGAGGATCTCCGCCGCCGAGGCGGTGCCGCCGTCGACGAGGACGACGACCGGCAGCTTCGAGATCGGGTCGCCCGAGGTCTTGTGGACGCTGTCGCCCTGCGTGCGCGAGCGGGTGCTGACCACGACTTCGTCCTTGGGCAGGAAGACGTTGGCGCTCAAGACCGCCTCGTCGAGCAAGCCGCCGGGGTTGTGGCGGAGGTCGAGGAGAATCCCTTCGGCGCCTTCCTTTTCGACCTTCTCGACCGCCTGGGCGAGCTGGGCGTGGGCGGCTTCGCTGAAGCTCAGCATGCGGACGTAGCCGAGCTTCTTCCCCTTCACGGTCTTGACGCTGCTGCTGACGTTGGGCAGCTCGACCTCGGCGCGGGTGATCGTCAACTCCCGGGTCTTGCCGCTCTTGCCGCTGCGCACCCCGATCGTCACCTCGGTCCCTTCGGGCCCTTTGATCTTCTTCGTCGCTTCGTCGGTGCTCTTGCCGTCGAGCGATTCGCCTTCGACCGAGACGATCGCGTCGCCGGCTTCGATCCCCGCTGCGGCCGCCGGCGAGTGCGGGAAGACTTCGGTCACCTTCATCCCGTTCTTCACCACCGGCACCGCGAGGATCGTCAGCCCGATCCCCGAGAAGCGGCCTTCGATCTGCTGGTTGAAGCTCGCCAGCGCTTCCGGGGAGAAGTATTCGGAGTAGCGGTCCTCCTTGTTGCTCTGGCGCAGCCGCTTGACCATCCCCTGCAGGGAGGCGTTGCTCAGTTCGTGGCCGCTGACCGAGCGGTAGTAGTTGCCTTCGATCGCTTCGGCGGCTTCGGCGCTGAGACCACCGGTTTCGGCGACGAAGACTTCGCGCAGCGGTTCCGGCAGGTCGCCCGGGTGCCCGCCCAGGTAGAGGCCGGCGGCGAGGAAGGCGACCAAGGCGACCGCGAAGGCCACCGCCCCGCGTCCGCTCACGCGGGCCTCAGACCTTGAGGAAGCGACGCAGGGTGAGGCCGGAGCCGATCGTCGAGACGACGATCGAGGCGGCGAAGAGGATCGCGATCAGCGCCGGGAAGGCGAGCGTCGAGGTGTTCTGCGCCGAGAGCACGCTGACCTTGCTGCTGAGCGGGTCCACGACGGTGATCTTGCCGAGCCACAGGATCAGTATGGCCAGCGCGCCTCCCGCGAAGCCGACGACCACGCCCTCGATCATGAACGGCCAGCGGATGAACCAGCGGGTGGCGCCGACCAGGCGCATCACCTCGACCTCGCGGCGCCGGGTGTAGATCGAGAGCCGGATCGTGTTGCCGATCAGCATCAGCGAGGCGAGGACCAGGAGCGCCGTGATCACCGTGAGGATGATCTTCAGCGCGCTCGTCACTTGCTCGACCTTCTGCTGGCCGAAGGTGTTGTCGAATTCGTTGTTGATGATCGAGGAGATCGGCGCCCCGTTCGGGCCGTTCGGGAAGATCGCCTGCTGGATCGACGGCAGGTTGGCGGCGTCGTCGGGGATCACTTCGAAGCTGTTCGGCAGCGGGTTGTATTTCAGCTCTTCGACGATCCGCTTGTCCTCGAGTTCGGATTCGAGCGTTTTCAGCGCCTGCGCTTTGCCGATGAACTTGACGTCGGAGACGTGCGGGATCGCTTCCAGCTTGTTCTTCGTCGCGGCGATTTCCGCTTTGGTCGCGTCCGGGAAGAGCGCGTACTGGACGCTCAGTTCGTTGCGGACTTCCTCGCTCTTGCCCTGGGCGGTCTGGAAGATCGGGATCAGCATGCCCAGCAGGACGACGGTGACGACCGTGGTCACGATCGCCGCCAGCGAAGGGGCGCCGTTGCGCTTCAGCGCGCGCAGGGCCTCCTGGAAGAAAAAGACGATCCGCCCCATCGTCAGCTCAGCTCGTCGTGTCGGGAGTGGCCGTTGGTCAGCTTCTCGCCCTCGGCGCCGACGCCCATCTCAGCCCGCATCCGCAGGCCGAATTCGGTCGTCGACTCCTCGGTGTAGCCGCCGGAGACCTCGTCGCGGACGACGCGGCCCTCGTAGAGCTCGACCACGCGCCGCTGCATGTTGTCCACCATCTCGCGGTCGTGGGTGACGACGACGACGGTGGTGCCGGTCTTGTTGATCCGGTAGAGCAGCTGCATGATCCCGATCGAGGTGACCGGGTCGAGGTTTCCGCTCGGCTCGTCGGCCAGCAGCAGCGGCGGGTGGTTGACGAAGGCGCGGGCGACGGAGACGCGCTGCTGCTCGCCGCCGGAGAGCTGGTCGGGATAGCTGTGGAGCTTGGTCGAGAGGCCGACCAGGCGCAGCGTCGCCGGCACCTGCTCGCGGATTTCGGCGCGGCTGGCGCCGATCACCTGCAGCGCGTAGGCGACGTTGTCGTAGACGGTGCGGTTGGGCAGGAGCTTGAAGTCCTGGAAGACGGTGCCGATGTTGCGCCGCAGCTGTGGGATCTTCTTCTCCGGCAGCTGGCCGATGTCGCGGCCGGCGATCTTCACCGAGCCTTCGGTCGCGGTCAGCTCGCGGATCAGCATCTTGATCAGCGTCGACTTGCCGCAGCCGGTCGGGCCGACGAGGAAGACGAACTCGCCGCGGCCGATCCCCAGGGAGATCCGGTCGAGCGCCATGTGGCCGCCCGGATAGACCTTGGTGACCTGGTCGAGCTCGATGATCGGGGCGCGACGCCCGCGAGGGCGCCGCGGCTCGTCACTGCCGCGGTTGTTCTTCTTCGATCTGCGCATGCGTGGGTGCCTTCTGTGAGGACAGGGTTGCTCCTTCGCTCCCCCGACCCTGCAAGAAAGCGCCCACGCAGGCGATCTTTCAGATCGTCCTCAGTCGACCCCGAAGGAGGTTTCCGCCCCTCCATGGTCGGCTTTCAGTGTGCTGACGCCACGGTAGATGCCGTTGGCATGGTTCCCGGCGAACGGGCAGTTGTTGTCCAAGCGATAGACGAGTTCGACGATGTTGAAGTCGAGGTCGACGTCTTTCGCCATCGGGTGGTTTGTGTAGGTCAACGTGCCGAGATTCGCCTGAGCCGGGACTGTCAGATGGCAGACCGGGTTCGATGTGACCTGGAAGTCCATCGCGTTGTTTTCGGGACAGACGATGTCGAGTTTCCCTTCGACCGCATTTTCACCCGCTGTGGCGGTGGCATGCACGACGAAATCACAGCCGTTGTTGTTCACGTCGACTTCTTTCATCCCCAGATGGCAGGTATTGCCGTAGATCGGGGTCAGTGTCAGTTCTTCGACAGCTGCCGCCAGTTCTCCGTCGAGGGTCGGTTCGCATTCCATCGTGCCGAGGTCGGTTCCCAGTTCATGTGGAGCGACGATCGATCCTGTGATTGTCGCCGGGAAGGCGCCGGCTGTGAAAAGGCCCGCTTGGGCGCCGCTGGCGCTCACCGCGCCGGTCGCGACCAGGGCCAGAACGGCCAGGCCGAGCAATCTGAGTTGACGAGACAGATTCATCTTCTTCTCTCTTTGTCTGGAGTTCTCCCCTGCCTCCGAAGCTCCATCCATACAGGAAGAAGGCCCTATGATCAAGAATTACTTAGCAATGGCTCCCTTTCTTGTCGGCGGCGCGCTCGCGAACGACGACGTTCGGCTCGGCGCGGGGCACCGAGGCGATAGACGAAGAGGATCGCGATCGGGACCGCGGTGACGGCGGCGAAGACGAGGAAGACCAGCGAGCCGGTGTCGCTGCCGGCGCCGAGGGCGTGGAAGAGGCCGAGGACGTAGACGACGATCGTCGCCCGGTGCGCCGTCCGCCAGCGCTTGGCGCCGATGTGGCGGCGCAGGTAGAAGCTGAGGCCAAGGAGGAAGGCGAGGTAGGCGGAGATCACGCCGATGCCGTTCCAGAAGCGGTTGAGGCCGAGGACGAAGGGGATCGCCACCCCGGCCACGCCCGGTTTCAGCCAGGGGTCGGCGAGGACGGCGACGACGTGGATGCCGATCGCGACCAG
>DASTGL010000026.1:0-13109 GCA_035719145.1 Solirubrobacterales bacterium | reverse complement strand
ACGACTACGGCCTGCTGATCGGCAAACGCGGCCAGACGATCGACGCCCTGCAGCTGCTCTGCTACCAGGCGGCCTTCCGCGGGCTGCGCGAGCGCAAGCGGGTGATCGTCGACGCCGCGGGGTACCGCGAGCGGCGCCGGGAGACCCTGGAGAGCCGCGCCGACCGTGCCGCCGAGCAGGCGCTGGCCAACAACAGCGTGATCGAGATGGACCCGATGAGCGCGCAGGAACGAAGGGTCGTCCACGAACGGCTGAAAGAGCGCTCCGGCATCGAGACCTACAGCGAGGGCGACGAGCCTCGTCGCTGCGTGATCGTCGCGCCGCTGCTGCCTGAGTGAGCGCCCCCGCTCCTGACCTGGGCCCGGACGCCCGGCGGCGGCTCCAGATCGTCCTCGACCTGCTCGCCGAAGAGCGCGCCTCGGTCAGCTCGGTCGTCGACCAGCGCGCCTGGCAGGTCCACGTCGCCGACAGCCTCACCGGCCTCGAGGTCCCCGAGCTGCGGCAGGCGCGGCGGATCGCCGACGTCGGGGCGGGGGCGGGCTTTCCGGGCTTGGTGCTGGCGGTCGCCCTTCCAGAAGGCCAGGTCGACCTGGTCGAGTCGGTCGGTCGCAAGTGCGAGTTCATCCGCCGCGCCGCCGAGGCGGCGGAGATCGCCAATGCCGAGGTGCTGAACCTGCGTTCGGAGGATCTGGCCGCGGGTGAGGGTCGGGAGGTCTACGACGTGGTGACGGCTCGCGCGGTGGGGCGGCTCTCGACGCTCGCCGAGCTCGCTTCCCCGCTGCTGAAGCCAAATGGCGTCCTCGTCGCCTGGAAGGGGAAACGCGACGCGGACGAAGAGGAGCAGCTCCGCAACGCCGCGGCGATGCTCGCCATGGAGCCCGAGACGATCCTCGCGGTCGGCGACCGGGCCGGCAGCGAACACCGGCACCTGCACGTGGTCCGCAAGGCGGGCGCGACGCCGGCGAACCTGCCGCGGCGCCCGGGCATGGCGAAGAAGCGCCCGCGCGGCTGAGCTAGCGCCGCTTCTTCTTTTTTTTCGGCGGCGGAGGTGGCGGTTTCGCCGCCTGGACGGCGGCGGCGCCCTCGGGGGTCGCGATGACCGGGACCGGCACGAGCTTTTTGATCGCGAACTGCTGGCCGATCGTCCAGAAGTTGGTGGTGATCCAGTAGAGGATCAGGCCGGCGGGGAAGTTGAGGATGAAGGGGACGAAGACCAGCGGCAGCAGGAACATCATCGTCCGCTGGCTTTTGTCAGCCGAGAGCGACATCACGTAGCCGGAGACCAGCTGCGTGCCGATGTAGAGGATCAGCAGCGCGATCAGTTCGGCGCCGGTGGCCTTGGCGGTGAGGTCGTGGATGAAGAGGAAGGAGGCTTCGGAGCCGCAGTGGCCGGCCTGGCAGCCGATGTCTTCGGGCAGCTCGTGCCGCAGCACCTGGAAGAGCGTGAAGAAGACGGGCAGCTGCGCGACAAGCGGGATGCAAGAGGCAAAGGGATTGACTTTGTTCTCTTTGTAGATGCGCATCATTTCCTGCTGCATGCGCTGTTTGTCGTTTTTGTACTTCTCCTGCAGCTCCTTGATCTGCGGCTGCAGGGCTTGCAGGGCCCGCATCCCTTTCAGCTGTTTGTAGGTGAGCGGGATCAGGATCGCCCGCGTCACCACCGTCAGGGCGATGATCGACATCCCCCAGCTGAGGCCCACGTTGTCGTGGAAGAACTGCAGGACGCCGTTGGCGACGTCGATCAGCGGCTGCAGGATGTTGGCGGCGGGGAGGATCAAGAGTGGGTCCGGTGGTACTCGGCCGGGTGGACCGGGCCGGTGCGGAGCGTGAATCTATCGGGGATCGGGTCGAAGCCGCCGTGACTGAACGGATTGCAGCGGAGAACCCTCCAGCCGGCAAGCAGGAATCCCCGGACAGCGCCGAAGCGTTCGATCGCTTCGACTGCGTAGGCGGAGCAGGTCGGCTCATAGCGGCAGCGGCGCGGGAAAGCCGGGGAGATCCAGCGCTGGTAGGCACGGATCGGAGCCAAAAGGAGCCGTTTCACGTGGAACGCACTCCCCTGCGGACGTCCTGGCGTTTCACGTGGAACGCACCTTCGAGAGCGCCTCTTCGAGATTCTCCTTGACGCCGTTCATCCCGTCCTTCTCGATCAGGTCGTTGATCTCGGCGCGGGCGACGATCACAAAGTCGTGGCGCGGCGGCAGCCGGTCGGCCAGGGTCCAGAAGGCCTCGCGCAGGACCCGCTTCACCTTGTTGCGGTCGACAGCGCCGCCGACCTTGCGGCTGACCGAGACTCCCAGGCGCACGTCCTCTCGCTCCTCGTCCTTGCGCGGGAACGTGTAGAGCACCAGGTACCGGGTCGCGTGCGAGGAGCCGTCGCGGTAGACACGATCGAACTCGCCGCTGCGCGAAAGGCGGCGACGTCGCTTCGGCGCCATCAGATGCCCGGCCGCGCGAGCGCGTGCGGCATCTCGGTCAGGGGGTGAGGCGCTTGCGCCCTTTGCGCCGGCGACGCTTGAGGACGGCCCGGCCGCCGCGGGTGCTCATGCGGGCACGGAAGCCGTGGGTCTTGGCCCGCTTCCGCTTCTTTGGCTGGTAGGTGCGCTTCATCGCGGCGGAGTATACGGACGGCGCCGAAAATCTTTTCCCCGGGATTTGCGATGCACCCGGGGTGGCCCCTCAGGCACGGCGCTATGGTCGCCGCCCGGTGCCCGATGACTCTCCCAGAAACGAACTCGATGCCCTCTGGCAGGCGACCCAAGAGCGCCTGAAGTCCTCGGTCCCGGAGTCGACCTACCGCCTTTGGCTGGAGCCGCTGGAGGCCGCCGGTGCCGATAGCGAGACGCTTTACCTGACGGCGCCGGAGGGCATCCGGGCCTGGACCGAGCGCCGCTACAGCTCGCTGATCGTCGAAGCCCTGGCCGAGATCGGCTCGCCACTCAGCCAGGTCAGCTTCGCCGAGCCGCAGGGCCTGGGACCCGACCTCGACCCGCACCCGGAGCTGAATCCGAACTACACCTTCGAGCGCTTCGTGATCGGTCCCGGCAACCGCCTCGCCCACGGAGCCGCGCTCGCCGTCGCCGAGGCTCCCTCTGAGGCCTACAACCCCCTCTTCCTCCACGGCCCTCCCGGCCTCGGCAAGACCCATCTGCTGGCGGCGATCGCCAACTCCCTGCGCGAAAACGCCCCTGCCCTCAGCGTCCGCTACACGACCGCGGAGTCGTTCACCAACGAGTTCGTGACGGCGCTGAAGTCCTCCGGCAACGAAGCCTTCAAGGCCCGCTACCGCGACATCGACGTGCTGCTGATCGACGACGTCCAGTTCCTCCAGGGCAAGCCGGCCACCGAGGAGGAGTTCTTCCACACCTTCAACGCGCTGTATGAGTCCGGGAGCCAGCTGGTCCTCTCCGCCGACCGCATTCCCAGCGAGCTCTCGACCCTCGCCTCGCGCCTGCGCGACCGCTTCGAGTGGGGCCTGACGATCCCGGTCGAGCCGCCCAACCTCGCCACCCGCCTCACCGTCCTGCGGCGCCTGGTCGAGGAGGCCGGGGTCGAGATCGCCGACGACGGGGCTCTGGCTGAGCTGGCGAACCGGATCGACGCCAACGTGCGGCAGCTGCACGGGGCGCTGACCCGCGTCCTCGCCCATGCCTCGCTGATGGCGCGACCGCTCAGCTCCGAGCTGATCGCCGAAGTGATCCCCGGGGTGCGCGCCCAGCAGCCGACCTCGGTCGAGGAGATCCAGCAGCGGGTCGCCGAGCGCTTCGGCATCTCCCGGGCCGAGCTCGTCGGCTCCAGTCGCGCCGCCACTCCCCTGCGGGCGCGGCAGGTGGCGATCTTCCTCACCCGCGACCTCACCGACCTCTCGCTCCCCCAGATCGGGCGCCTATACGGCGGCCGCGATCACACCACCGTGCTCAACTCCCTGCGCCGGGTCGAAGCCGGCCTCGACGAGGACCCGGCGCTGGCCGAGAAGGTCCGGGAGTTGCGGGGAGCTATCCACAACCCTGTTGGCGACGAGCGCTGACAGCCGCCCGCACTGTAAGAATCCCCAACCTTCCACAGCGCTCTCCACACGCTGGATTCCGCAGCCCGCCGCCGAATCGCCCGCACCACAGACTTTCTCCACAGGACCTAACTCAACTCAATAAGGCCAAGATCAGAGGCAGATCACTTGAAGCTCACGACTAAACGCGAAGACCTCGTCTCCAAGCTCTCGATCGTTTCGAGGGCCGTCTCCACCCGCGCCGCGACCCAGGCTCTCTCCGGCGTCCTCCTCAACGCTGCCGACGGTCGCGTGACCTTGGCTGCCACCGATCTCGACCTGGGGCTGGAGACGACGCTGGAGGCGGAGATCGAGGACGGGGGCGCGGTCCTCCTCCCCGGCCGGCTCTTCGCCGAGGTCGCCCGCTCCCTGGCCGACCCGGTGGTCGAAATCGAGACCCGGGAGGCCGAGCGCGACGTCGAGATCCGCAGCGGCGGCTCCAGCTTCCACCTCCGCGTCCTCCCCGTCGAGGACTTCCCGAAGCTGCCGCAACCGCAAGACGAGAGCGGGCTGAAGATCCCGGCGGCGGCGCTGGAAGAGAGCATCGAGCTCGTCGCCCGGGCTGCTTCGCGCGACGACATGCGGCCGGTCCTGACCGGCGTCTTCGTCACCGCCAGCGGTCGGGAGATGACGATGGTCGCCACCGACTCCTACCGGCTGGCGGTCAAACGGACCGAGCTCGAGGCGGATCTCGGCGGTGAGCTCGAGGCCAATATCCCGGCGCGGGCGCTGAGGGAGCTGGGGCGGATCCTCTCTTCCGAGGGCGCCGGCGAGACCTCGATCTCGCTGCTCCCCAACCAGGCCGTATTTGTGGCAGGGTCGATCCTCCTCTCGACGAGGCTGATCGACGGCCAGTTCCCCAACTTTCGACAACTCCTGCCGGAGTCCTACGAGCACGACGTCCGCCTGCCGCGCTCGGACTTCCTCGACGTCACCCGCCGGGTCAGCCAACTGGCGCAGCGCAACGCGCCGCTGCGGCTGTCGTTCGAGTCGGGGGAGCTGACGGTGGCGGCGGAAACGCCGGACGTCGGCGACGCGAAGGAGACGATGCCCGCCGCCTTCGAGGGGGAGTCGCTGGAGATCGGGTTCAACCCGGAGTTCCTGCGCGAGGGGATCGAAAGCGTCCAGGGCGACGAGGTGCTGGTGCGGCTGATCTCGCCGCTGCGGCCGGGCCTGCTGGAGCCGGTCGAGGGGGACGACTTCCGCTACCTGGTGATGCCGATCCGCCTCAACGTCTGAGCCGTGGCCGCGCGCCCGGGGTGAGCGGCCGATGCTCGTCACCGCGATCGAGGCGAAGCCGCTGCGCAGCCTCGAGCGGGTCCGGGTCGAGCTGGCGCCGGGGATCGTCAGCGTCATCGGTCCCAACGGGACCGGCAAGACGAACCTGATCGAGGCGCTCTACTTCGCCCTCACCGGCCGTTCGTTCCGGACCACCGACCGGCGCGACCTGATCCCGTTCGGCGGCAGCCTCGCCCGCGCCGAAGCGACGATCCGCGACGCGGACGGGATCGAGCACACGCTGATGGCGGCGATCAGCCGCACCGAAGGGCGCCGGCATCTGCTCGACGGCAACCCCGCCGACCCGGCGACGCTGGCGCGCCACCGACCGCCGGTCGCGGTCTTCGCCCCCGATCGGCTGACCCTGGTGAAGGGACCGCCGGCCGAGCGCCGCGCTCACCTCGACGGCTTCGTCTCCGCCCGCTGGCCGGCGCGAGGAGAGCTGCGCAAGCGCTACGGGCAGGCGGTGGCGCAGCGCAACGCCCTGCTCTCCCGCCTCCACGCCGGCTTCGGCTCGCCGGACGACCTGCGGATCTGGGACGACGGCATGGCGCAGGCGGCCGCGCCGCTGGTCGAGGCGCGAGCGGAGGCGGTTGCCGAGCTCGCCGGGCCCTTCGCCGGCGCGGCGGCTGAACTGGGACTGGCAGAAGCTACCCTGCAGTACGCGCCGCGGGCGCAGGGCTCGGCCGAGGAGATCAGAGCGGGCCTGGAGGAGCGGCGGGACCAGGACATCCGCCTCGGCCGCGGCTCCTGGGGCCCGCACCTCGACGAGCTGAAGCTCTCGGCCAGCGGCAAGTCGCTGCGCAAGTACGGCTCGCAGGGGCAGCAGCGGACGAGCCTCCTGGCGCTCCTCTTCGCCGAGCGCCAGGCTCTGCTGGAGGCGCGGCGGGTCACCCCGCTGCTATTGCTCGACGACGTGATGAGCGAGCTCGACCCCGGCCGCCGCGAGCGCCTGGTCTCCCGCCTCGACGACGGGGGGCAGGTGCTGATCACCGCTGCCGACCAAGAGTCGGTTCCAGCCGGCGCCCGCGAGACGATCGTGCGGATGCCGCCGCAGCAGACAGAAGGTGCCGAATGAGCCGGCGGCGAGCGCCGCGCCCGGCGGCGAGCGCGTTTCAGGCCGCCCTGCAGCGAGTCGCCCCCCAGACGCCCCTGGCGGCGCTGCAGGCGGCGTGGGCGAGAGCGGTCGGCGAGCAGCTGGCGGCCGTAGCCACCCCCGTCTCCGAGCGGGGTGGAACGGTGACGGTCGAGTGCGCCGACGCGGTTTGGGCGCAGGAGCTCGACCTGATGCAGGACGCTCTTCTGAAGCGGCTGCGCGAGGAGATCGGGGACCTGGCTCCCCAAGGGCTCCGCTTTCGCGTCAACTCTGAGCGGTTCTAGTCACTGTTTTTCCACGATTTGCAGGGAACTTTAACCTTCTGGCGCCGCTGTCCGGGGCATCGAACTGGTATTCTTATGGCAACTCGCTTTGTGCCCCGATCCACGTGGAGCAAGCTCCTGGGAGTCGGGGTTTTTCGTGTCAACCGGAAGGGACTCATTGCCTGAGAAAAAAGCCAGCGGCGACTCCTATGGCGCCAAGGACATCACCGTCCTCGAGGGACTGGAAGCGGTACGCAAACGCCCGGGCATGTACATCGGCTCCACGGGTCCGCGCGGTCTGCACCACCTGGTCTACGAGGTGGTTGACAACTCGGTCGACGAGGCCCTCGCCGGTCACTGCGACAGCGTCAAGGTCATCCTGCACCCCGATAACTCCTGCACGGTCGAGGACAACGGCCGCGGGATTCCCGTCGGGATCATGGAGAAAGAGGGGAAACCGGCCGCCGAGGTCGTGCTCACCGTCCTCCATGCCGGCGGCAAGTTCGGGGACGGGGGCGGCTACAAGGTCTCCGGCGGGCTGCACGGCGTCGGCGTCTCCGTCGTCAACGCCCTCTCCGAGCGACTCCATCTCGAGATCAGCACCGACGGCTACGTCTGGACGCAGGACTACGAGCGCGGCAAACCGCAAGGCGACCTCGCCAAAGGCGAGAAGACCGATAAGCACGGGACGAAGATCACCTTCCTCCCCGACCTTGAGATCTTCGAAGAGATCGGGTTCGACTTCGACGTCCTGGTCGAGCGCTTGCGCGAGACCGCCTTCCTCACCCGCGGCCTGAAGATCGAACTGGTCGACGAGCGCGGCGAGACCCACAGCGTCACCTTCAAGTACGACGGCGGCATCGAGGACTTCGTCCGCCACCTCAACGAGAACAAGGACGCGGTCCATAAAAAGGTCGTCTACTTCGAGGGCGGCAAAGAGGAGGGCCAGGTCGAGATCGCGATGCAGTGGAACAGCTCCTACCAGGAGTCGATCTTCAGCTTCGCCAACAACATCAACACCCACGAGGGCGGCTCGCACCTCTCCGGCTTCCGCGCCGCGCTGACCCGGACCCTCAACGCCTCCGCGCGCAACAAAGGCCTTCTCAAAGAGAAAAAAGACGACAACCTCGCCGGCGAGGACGTGCGCGAGGGGCTGACCGCGGTGATCTCGGTCAAGCTCCACGACCCGCAGTTCGAGGGTCAGACCAAGACCAAACTCGGCAACCCGCCGATCAAAGGCCTGGTCGAGGAGACGGTCAACCGCAAGCTGGCCGAGTACCTCGAGGAGAACCCGGCCGACGCCCGCCGCGTGATCATGAAGGCGATCGACGCCGCTCGCGCCCGCTCGGCAGCGCGCAAAGCACGCGACCTCACCCGCAAGTCCGCGCTGGAGAACTCGACCCTGCCCGGCAAGCTCGCCGACTGCTCCGTCAAGGACCCGAGCCTGGCCGAGATCTTCGTGGTCGAGGGAGACTCCGCCGGCGGCTCGGCCAAGCAGGCGCGCGACCGCAACACGCAGGCGGTGCTGCCGCTGCGCGGCAAGATCATCAACGTCGAGAAGAGCCGGATCGACAAGGTCCTCGCCAACAACGAGATCCAGGCGCTGATCACGGCGATCGGCACCGGTGTCCACGACGAGTTCAACATCGACGAAGCCAGGTACCACAAGATCGTGATGGCGACCGACGCCGACGTCGACGGCGCCCACATCCGCACGCTCGTGCTCACCTTCCTCTACCGGCAGATGCCGGAGCTGATCAGCCAGGGCTATGTCTACATCGCCAAGCCGCCTCTGTACCGGGTCAAACAGGGCAACCAGGAGACCTACCTGGAGCGCGAGTCCGAACTCGAAGAGCTGCTGCTGCGGGACAAGCTCGAGCAGTTCGAGCTGACCGACGCAACCGGCGAGAGCCGCAAGCTGACCTCGAGTCGCTGGCAGGCCTACATCCGGCGCTCGAAAGAGTACGAGGGCTGGGGCTCATCCCTCCAGGCCGACTTCGGTCACGAGGTGGTGCGCTTCCTCGAGGAGTCGAACCTGCTCGACGAGCAGGTGACGAGCGTGGCCGGCGCCCGCGACGTGCTGCGGCGCGGCGGCGGCGAGAACGAGCCCTTCGACACCGAGGTCCTCGACGACGGCGACGACCTCGTCACGGTCAAGGCGATCGAGCGCAAGAGCGGGCTGGCGAGAACGCACCGGCTGCCGGCGGCGCTGTTCGCGCATCACGATTACCGCAAGTTCGCCGAGGTCCACGCCGCCCTGCTGAAACAGGTCGGCCGACCGCCGTTCGAAGTCAAGCGCGGCGAGCGGCGCAGCATCGCGCTCTCGTTCGAGGCGCTGCGGGGGGCGGTGCTCGAGCTGGCCCGCCAGGGCGTCCAGCTGACCAGGTTCAAGGGACTGGGCGAGATGAACGCGAAGCAGCTGCGGGAGACGACGATGGATCCCGCGTCGCGGACGCTGGCCCGGGTCACGCTCGAAGACGCGACCGCCGCCGACACGATCTTCTCGATGCTGATGGGCGACCAGGTCGCACCGCGAAGAGAGTTCATCGAGGCGCACGCGAAAGAGGTGAAGTTCCTTGACGTCTAAGGATCTCCAGAGCTTCGAGGGGGAGACGCGCTGATGGCTCTCGACGCTCTGACCGGCAACATCGAGGACCGCGGCCTCGAGCAGGAGATGCGCTCCTCGTACCTCGATTACGCGATGAGCGTGATCGTCGGGCGGGCGCTCCCCGATGTGCGCGACGGGCTCAAGCCGGTGCACCGCCGGGTGCTCTACGCGATGCACGACATCGGCCTGCAGCCGACCCGGCCCTACCGCAAGTGCGCCTTCATCGTCGGCGAGGTGATGGGCAAGTACCACCCGCACGGCGACTCGGCGATCTACGACACCCTGGTGCGGATGGCGCAGGACTTCTCGCTGCGCTACCTGCTGGTGGACGGTCAGGGCAACTTCGGCTCGATCGACGACGATCCCGCCGCGGCGATGCGGTACACCGAGGCCCGCCTCGGCCGCCTCGCCACCGAGCTGCTGCGAGACATCGACGCCGACACCGTCGACTTCGGCCCCAACTACGACGAATCGACCCAGGAGCCGCAGGTCCTGCCGGCCCGCTTCCCGAACCTCCTGGTCAACGGCACCTCCGGGATCGCCGTGGGGATGGCGACCAACATCCCGCCGCACAACCTGCGCGAGGTCGCCGGCGCCGTCTCCGCCTACATCGACAACCCGGAGATCGACCTTGCCGGGTTGATGGAGCACGTCAAAGGCCCGGACTTCCCCGGCGGCGGGTTGATGAGCCGTGAGGGGATCCGCGACGCCTACGCTTCCGGCCGCGGCAGCATCAAGGTCCGCGCCCGCGCCCACGTCGAGCCGCTGAAGGGGGGCAAGGAGGCGATCATCGTCACCGAGCTCCCGTTCATGGTCAAGAAGGGCGGCGAAGGCGGGCTGATCACGAAGATCGCCGACCTCGCCCGCGACAAAAAACTTGAGGGCATCTCCGACCTCCGCGACGAGAGCGACGAACGCTCCGGGATGCGCCTGGTGATCGAGCTCAAACGCGGCGGTCCGCCGGCCAAGGTCGTCCTCAACAACCTCTACAAAAAAACGTCGATGCAGTCGACCTTCGGCGCCAACATGGTGGCGCTGGTCGACGGGGTCCCGCGGACGCTGAGCCTGCTGGAGCTGATCGAGCACTACGTCGACCACCAGCGCGAGGTCGTCACCCGCCGCACCCAGTTCGAACTGCGCCGAGCCGAGGCGCGGGCGCACATCCTCGAGGGGCTGCTGGTCGCGCTCGACAACCTCGACGCGGTGATCAAACTGATCCGGGCGTCGACCGACCCTGACGCCGCCCGCGACGGCTTGATCGAGAAATTCGAGCTTTCGCGCGAGCAGGCACAGGCGATCCTCGACATGCGCCTGCAGCGCCTGACCGCCCTCGAGGCCGACAAAGTCCGCGCCGAGCACGCCGACCTGATGGAGCGCATCGGCGAGCTGCGGGCGATCCTCGGCGACGAAGCGAAGGTGATGGGGCTGGTCAAGGACGAGCTCGCCGAAATCGTCGAGGCCTACGGCGACGAGCGCCGGACCGAACTGGCCCACTTCGAGGGGGACGTCGGGATCGAGGACATGATCGCCGACCAGCAGATGGTGATCTCGCTGACCGCCTCCGGCTACGTGAAGCGGTTGCCGCTGGCCACGTACCGTCAGCAGCGCCGCGGCGGCGTCGGGGTGATGGGGATGAACCTGAAAGAGGACGACTACATCGCCCACCTCCACATCAGCTCGACCCACGACTTCCTGCTCTTCTTCACCAACCGCGGCAAGGTCTACCGGCTCAAGGTCTACGAGCTGCCGGAGGGCCAGCGCAACGCCAAAGGCAGCTCGCTGAACAACCTGCTGCCGCTGCGCGAAGACGAGCGGGTGATGGCGGTGATCCCGACCCGGGACTTCAAGGAGAACAAATACCTCGCCTTCGCCACCGCCAACGGCCTGATCAAGAAAACCGAGTTCCTCGCCTACAACACCCCGATCCGCGCCGACGGCATCATCGCAATCAAGATCCGCGACGACGACGAGTTGGTCCAGGTGCGGCTGACCTCGGGCGAAGACGACATCCTCATGGTCTCCCACTCGGGGCACGCCTCCCGCTTCTCCGAGGAGCACGTGCGGACGATGGGACGCGATACCAGCGGCGTCAAAGGGATGAACGTCGCCGGCAAAGACAACCGGGTGCTGGCGATGGACATCGCCCGCAACGACACCGAACTCTTCGTCGTCACCGAGAACGGCTACGGCAAGCGCACGCCCGTCTCCGAGTACCCGGTGAAGGGCCGCGGCACGAAAGGCGTCCTCACCGCGAAGCTGACCGAGAAGAAGGGCGGCCTCGCCGGCGCTCTGATCGTCAGCGAGCACCAGGATCTCCTCTTCATCTCCCAGAACGGCATGGTCCAGCGCACCTCGGTCAGCGGCATCTCGCAGATGGGCCGCTCGACCCAAGGCGTCAAGGTGATGAACATCAAGGACGACGACCGCGTCAGCGCCGTCGCCCTGGTCGTCGATTCCGAGGAATCGGAAACCGCCGGCGAGCCAGAGGACAACGGCCAGGAGCCCCTGGTCGAAGCCTCACCCGACGGCGCCGAGGGTTAGCGCTACCCGCGGCTAGGCCGCGGCCGGTAGGTACTGCTGCCAGGCCGCCGGGATCTTCGGGCTGGCTACCTGGATGAAGACGGTGGGGGGCGGGGCCTTGGGGGTCGTCGCCGGGTGCATTTCGATCTCGCGGGGGAGGCGGTTGCCCTTGCGGCGGTTGCAGGGGGGGCAGGCGGCGACGATGTTCTCCCAGACGGAAAGGCCGCCGCGGGAGCGGGGGATGACGTGGTCGACGGTGAGGCCGGCCTTGGTCGAGCCGCAGTACTGGCAGGTCCAGGAGTCGCGGGCGAGGACGGCGCGGCGGGTGATCTTGCGGCGGTGCGCCTCGCGGGGGATGCGGACGTAGTTGGTGAGGCGGATCACGTCGGGCCGCTCCATCGTCATGTGCTCGGAGTGGAGGGCGGCGCCGTCGCGGCGCTCCAGCAGTTCGGCCTTTTCCTTCAGCAAGAGGACAGCGGCTCTTCTCAACGTGCAGACGTTGATCGGCTCATACGTCGCGTTGAGTACCAGCACCCTGGCCATTGCTTGAGGAAGATTGTAGGGCGCGCGGCGCCTGGTGCTCGTTGCAGGCGGTACAACCGCTGCGGATGGGCGGTCCCGGCCGGGCGGCCTAACCGGCCTGGGAGACGGGGTACGACCCGAGGATCCGGGTCGATTCGGCCTTCTTCCGCAGCTCGGCGATCGCCTCGGCGACAGGCGGCTCGTCTTCCCTGCCCTCGAGGTCGCAGAAGAACATGTAGCGCCCGAGACCCTGCCGCAGCGGCCGCGACTCGATCCGGGTCAGGTTGATGCCGCGGTTCGAGAACTCGCTCAAGGCGTCGACTAGAGCGCCCGGGTGGTCCGCCCCCAGCTCGGAGAAGACCAGCGAGGTCTTCCAGCCGCCGCCGCTTGCCGCCTCTGGAATCTCAGCGCCCTGCGGGGCGATCCAGACGAAGCGGGTGACGTTGTCGTCCTGGTCCTCGACTCCCTCCAGCAGCAGCTCACAGCCGTAGAGCTGCGCCGCCGCCCGCGCCCCCAGCGCCGCCCACGGCCGCAACGACTCGCTGACCATCCGCACCGCCGCCGCGGTGCTGCTGACGCTGCGCCGTTCGACCTGCGGCAGCCGCTCGCGCAGGAAGCGCGCGCACTGGGCCAGCGGCTGCGGATGAGAGAGCACCGCCTCGACGTCCTCGACCGCGACCCCCTCGCGGGCAATCAGATGGACCCGAACCCGATAGTCATGCTCCCCGACGATCGTCACCCCACTGACGTCAAACGCCAGCGTGTCGAGCGTCGGCC
>DASTGL010000025.1:0-3082 GCA_035719145.1 Solirubrobacterales bacterium | reverse complement strand
TCCTCGATCACCCGGATCGAGCGCGGGGGCGAGCGCAGCTCCTCGAGCTCGCCGAGCGCCTCGATCGCCTCGGCGAACTTCGACTCCAGGCACTCGTGGATCACCATCACCAGCCGCGCCTCGTCGCCGATCCCGCGCTGGACGACGCTCTTGACCGAGACCCCGTGGTCGCCGAGCACGGTCGCCACCCGCGCCAGAACGCCTGGCTGGTCGGCGACCTCCAGGTAGAGGTAGAAGGAGGAGCTGACGTCCTGCACGATCGGCAGCTCGACCCGCGTCTCGTGCACCGGCGCGTCCCCGGCGAGGATCGAGACGACGTCGCCGAGCACCGCCGAGGCGGTCTGCAGCCCCCCGGCCCCCGGCCCCGACATCGTCACCTCGCTGATCGCCGGCGCCTCCACCATCACCGCGTTGAACGGGCCCTCGATCGGCGCCAGCGGGTGGCCGCGGTAGAGGAAGCAGGGGAAGACGCGGACGCTGATGCCGCCGTCGCGCCGTTCGGCGACCCCCAGCAGCTTCAGCGAGAGGCCCAGCTCTTTCGCGTAGGCGAGGTCGTCGGGGAGGATCCGCTCGATCCCCTCGTAGGTGACCTCGTCGAGCGTCACCGGGGTGTGGAAGGCGAGCCGGGCGAGGATCGCCATCTTCGCCGCCGCGTCGCCGCCGCTGACGTCGTCGGTCGGGTCGGCCTCGGCGTAGCCGAGCTCCTGCGCCCGGATCAGGACTTCGTCGTAGCCGGCCCCACTGGCCGCCATCTCGGTGAGGATGAAGTTGGTCGTGCCGTTGACGATCCCGAAGACCTTGGCGATCTCGGTGACGCCGAAGCTCTCCTGAATCGTGCGGACGATCGGGATCACCGCCGCCACCGCCGCCTCGAAGCGCAGCTGCACGCCGGCCTCGCGGGCGACCGCGAAGAGCTCGTCGCCGTGCTGGGCGAGCAGCTGCTTGTTGGCGGTGACCACCGGCTTGCCCGCCCGCAGCGCCGCCAGCACGTGCTCGCGCGCCGGCTCGGTCCCGCCCATCAGCTCGACGACCAGGTCCGAGCCCGCGAGGATCGAGTCGAAGTCACCCTCCCCACGCGTCAGCACCCCGGCGATCTCGGGCCGCCGGCCGGTCGCCGCCTCCACCGCCTCGCTGCGCTCCGCCAGCAGCTCGGCGAAGGCGGCACCGACCGTGCCGCGGCCGAGCAGCCCGATGCGAACCGGTTCGGAACCCTCGGCCGACATACCGCTAGAGGTCCCTCGCGGTCAGGTCCTCGTAGGTCTCGCGGCGGACGACCGCGCGGGCCGCTCCGTCGCGGCAGAAGACGACCGGGGGACGGGGCACGCCGTTGTAGTTGCTGGCCATCGCGTAACCGTATGCGCCGGTGGCGGGGGTGACCAGGACGTCGCCAACCGCCGGCTCGGCCAGCATCGCGTCGCGGACGATCATGTCGCTGGACTCGCAGTGCATGCCGGCGACCGTGACCAGGGTCTCGGCGGGCGCCGCGGCGCGGTCGGCGATCAGCGCTTCGTACCGGGCGCCGTAGAGCATCGGCCGCAGGTTGTCGGACATGCCGCCGTCGACGGCGACGTAGGTCCGCACGCCGGGGATCTCCTTGACCGTGCCGACGCGGTAGGCGGTGACGCCGGCGTTGGCGACCAGCGAACGCCCCGGCTCGACCAGGATCCGCACGCCCTCGCCGAAGACCTCGGCGACGCCGCGCACCTTGACATCGACGTAGGCGTCGATCGAGGGCGGCTCGTCCGCGGTGGTGTAGGCGACGCCGAGGCCGCCCCCGACGTTGACGACCCGGCACCAATCGCCGGCCAGCTCGCCGAGCGCCCGGATCGCCAGCGTGTAGGGCTCGAGCTCGAAGATCTGCGAGCCGATGTGGGCGTGGAGCCCGACCAGCTCGAGCTTGTCGGAGGCGAGGACGCGCTCGACCGCCTGCGCCGCCAGCCCGTCCTCGAGACCGAAGCCGAACTTCGAGTCGAGCTGGCCGGTGGTGATGTAGTCGTGGGTCGAGGGCTTGATCCCCGGCGTCACCCGGATCAGCACCCGCTGCGGTTCGTCGAGCAGCCGCTCACAGCGCTCGATCTCGTCAAAGGAGTCGAGGATCAGGTGGCGGATGCCCGAGCGCGCCGCGAAGAGGATCTCCTCGTCGGACTTGTTGTTGCCGTGCATGTGGATGCGGTCGGGGTCGAAGCCGGCCTTCAGCGCCATGTGCAGCTCGCCGCCGGAGGCGACGTCGACCGAGAGTCCCTCTTCGGCGAGCAGCCGGTAGGCGGCGGTGCAGGGGAAGGACTTGCTGGCGAAGAGGACCTCGTAGTCGGCGCCGCGGCTCTCGAACGCCTCGCGGTACTCACGGGCGCGGGAGCGGATGTCGTCCTCGGCGTAGATGTAGGCGGGGGTGCCGAGCTCTTCGGCGAGCTCGACGACGTCGCAGCCGGCGACCTCGAGGCGCCCTTCCTCGTTGACCCGGCTGCCGCGCGGAAACACCGCCGACGTCGCGATCGGATCGCCGCCCACCATCGCTTGTCCCTGCTCAGGCATAGGACCGGCATTGTGGCCGATCATGCTTGGAGCAGGGGCTGACGGTTATTTGCCGAGACCTTCGAGGCTTTTGGTGACGCCTTCGACGGTCTTGGTCGTTTCGTCGACGACGCCGCCGACCACCGATTCGGGGCCGGCAACGCTTTCGACCACTTCTTCGGTGGCGCCGGTGACGCCGGTTTCTTCGAGCGCACCGCCGGTCACGGTTTCGTCGACCTGATGGACGGTTTCGTTGACCGTGCTGGTGACTTTGCCGGAGGTCGAGGTGGTCGTCGTTTCGCCACCGCCCCCGCCTCCGGTGCCGCCGCCTCCTCCCCCACTGCCGCTGCCGCCGGAGACGGTTCCCGTGCCGGAACCGCCGCCGGAGCCGGAGCCGGAGCCGCTCGGGGCTGAGCCGCCTTCGCCACCCGCCCCACCGCCGCCGGAGCCGCCTTCGCTGCCCGTGGTGCCGCCGCCGGTCGTCCCGCCTCCGCCTTCGCCGCCGCCGACGTTCCCCGCGCCACCGCCTGAGCCGCCGCCCGCTTTGCCTCCGGCGCCGCCGGCTTTGCCC
>DASTGL010000024.1:0-2012 GCA_035719145.1 Solirubrobacterales bacterium | reverse complement strand
AGGTCCAGCCTGTACGAATCGGGGAGGTTCGACCTCAAAGCCGAACTCTTCAAGGCGCTCGCGCGTTCTCTGCCAAGCGTCTTCCTGCCCTATGCGACAATGGAGATAAAGGCGCGACGTGCCGCTAACCTCCCGCCGAATACGTGCCCCGTGCGTCTCGCGCAGCGCCTCACGGGATTTGAGCTCTTGCAGGCGGCGTATCACGATGCTCGTTACTAATCTTCCAAGGATATACCTGACAGCTCAGGCGGCGTAGCGCACCGGCTCGGGCTTGAAGTAGCCCCGGACGCGCTCCGGCGACCGCTGGATGGCGCGCAGCACGGAGCGGGTGTTCCCGATCAGTTCGTCCTCGCTGTCGGGCTGCGGCTTCTGCCGCAGCTTCTGCTTCAGCTCGTTGTTCAGGTACTCGCTCGGGTTGTGGTCGGGCGCGTAGGACGGCAGGTAGACCAGCTCGATCTCGTGCCGATGGCTCTCGACCCAGGCGGTGACCTTGCCGGCCTTATGGACCTTCAGGTTGTCGACGATCAGGACGACCTTGCGCCCGGCGTCCCTGACCAGCCGCCGCAGGAAGTCGAGGAAGAGGTCGGCGTTCAGGGCGCCCTCGTAGAGCATGAAGCGCATCAGCCCGCGGTTGCTGACCGCCGCGATCATGCTCCGCCTCACCCGCTTCGCCGTCCGCGCCACCACCGGGGTCCGACCCCTGGGCGCCCAGGAACGGCCGATCTGGTCCTGGTTGGATATCCCGGTCTCGTCGCCCCAGTAGATCACGGCACCTGCCGCTTTGGCGCGCTTGGCGACCGCCGGATAGGTGGTCTCCAGCCAGGCCGCGATCGCCGCCGGCGAGCGCTCCTTGGCCCGCACCAGGGGCTTCTGCGGGGTCATGCCCCAGCGCCGCAGGTAGAGCGGCACCGTCGACAGCCCGAGCCGCTTGCCGAACCGGCGCTCGATCAGCTCGCGCACCGCGCGCGAGGTCCACAAGGCCCAAGGCAGCCCCAGCCGGTCGGGCGTCCCCGCGGCGACCCAGCCCCGGACCTTCCCGGCCTCCTCCGCGGTCAGCAGGCCCTTGTCGCGCCGCGGCGACACCCGCCGGCCGTCGAGGAGGCCGTCCTCGCCCCGCTCGCGGTACCGCTTGTGCCAGACGTTGACCGTCTGGCGGTGCACCCCGACCGCCAGCGCCGCCTGACCCTGGGTCATCCCCTCGCGCTCGATCAGGAAGAGGGCTCGCCGCCGCAGCGCCTCCTGCGCCGGCCGGCCGAGGCCGCGAAAGTCTCGTGCGTCCATGGCCCGAACATGGTCGCCCGGCCGCGGGATGTCAGGTATACCCACAGAAGATTAGTAGCTAACCCGGTGTGCGGGTTTCAGGCCACGAGCAGCCGTTCGAAGGCGAGTGGCGCGAGCCCGGTCGGCTGGCAGAGCAGGACGGCCAGGGTGTGGCTGGCGAGCTTGCGCAGCCAGCGGGCCACGAGGTGCCACTCGTCCCGCGCCCGCACCCGCTTGGCGTGGTGGCGCTCGGCGAGCTGGGCCAACACCGTCTCGACCCGGCGCCGCGTCTGGACCAGCCTCGGCGGCCACCGCTTCGCCCCGGCGTTCCTCCCCCGTGGCGGCGCGATCAGGTCGAGCCCGCCGGCGGCGAGTTCGGCGCGCGTGACCGGGCTCCAGTAGCCCTTGTCGCCCAGCGCCCAGCCGACGAGGCCGGCGAGGAGCTGGGGCGCGACCGCCAGGTCGGCCTCGTTCGCCGGCGCCAGGGTCGCGGCGGTGATCACCCCCGGCCAGGCGACGCGCAGGTGCAGGCGCAAGCCGTAGAAGGTCTGGTGCGCGAGCGCGTCGTACCCGAACGCGGCGAAGCCCCGGCAGCGGTGCGCGCGGGCGAAGCGGCAGACCGGCACCGGCATGCTGTCGATCAGCGCCACCGCGGGGTCATGCCCCGTCATCGCGAGGAGCCGGCGCCAGAGCGCGTGCTTGGCCACCCACAGGTTCGCCGCCTGGCGCAGGAACGTGGTGCGGTGGACCCG
>DASTGL010000023.1:0-3195 GCA_035719145.1 Solirubrobacterales bacterium | reverse complement strand
GTAGAGGGGTGCTCGGACGGCATCGGGGTTTTGCAAGCTCGGTTGCATCGCTACCCGGAAAGCCCTGTAAATAAGCGGTTTTAGGGCATGCCGCGGAGCTACTGTCGGCAGTAGCTCCGCAAACCCCAGAAGCGCAATTGGCGGACATCTTTCCCCCGGAGCAGATTGCTGTGGCTCTCGGCCACGCTCCGTGACGTCGCGCACAGAAGGCTACCTGTTTTTGGGCCCTTTTGGCAAATCGCTGTCGGCAAATCGAAGGACGAGGGCGGCGGTCTCGCGCGGCTTCTCGACGTTCGGGGAGTGGCCGGCGCCGGCGATCAGGTGGGTCTGGCCCCGCGGGACGGCCGCCTTGTACTGCTCCAGCGCCCGCTCCGGGTCGTTGACGATCTGCTCTTCGGCGCCCATCAGGACCATCAGCGGCTTGCCGCTCGCCTTCATTCGCTGGTCGAGCGGTTCTTCGTCGAGGTAGTCGTCGTTGCCGCCGGGAGAGTCGTCGTAGGCGGTGTAGGTCAGCCGCTTGACGTCCTCGACGAAGGCGTCGGGGACGTCGTAGCCGGGGGCGAAGGCGACCCCGAGGCCGTCGCGGATCGAGAAGTCGGGCTTGATCTGCCACAGCGCCTCGCCCAGTACGGGCTGGAAGGCGAGGCCGGCGATGAAGCCGAGATCGCCGTAGGAGTTGTCGGGAGGCATGTCGATGATCACCGCGCGGCCGACCAGCTGCGGGTGTTCCTGCGCCAGGGCGACGGTGACGGCGCCGCCGAGCGAGTGGCCGACCACCGTCGCGTCGCTCACCCGCAGCCTTTCCAGCGCCTCGGCGACGACCTTCGCCTGGTTCTGCGGCGTGTAGCCGGAGGCAGGCTTTTCCGGGCCGCCGTGGCCGAGCAGGTCGACGGCGACGACCCGGTGCCTGCGTTCGAGCATCGGCAGCATCCCGTCCCACCAGTCCATCGCGCAGCTGAAGCAGTGGATCAGGACGATCGGCGCGCCGCTGCGGGGGCCGCTTTCGCGCACCTGCATTTCGCCGCCGGGCAGGTCGAGGATGCGGCCGCCGGGCACGGTGACGCGGGCGCTCTCGGTCTCTCCGTCGACCACCAGGGCGTTGACGACGAGGAGCACGACGAGCGCCAGCACGACGCCGATCCCGATCGTCCACCGTCGCCTCATGGCCGGTCGTTACCCTAGCCCGGTGAGCTCGGAGCGGGCAAGCTGATGGAGAAGTTCGTGATCCAGGGCGGCGTCCCCATCTCGGGGGAGGTCACCGTGGCCGGCAACAAGAACGCGGCCCTGCCGATTCTCGCCGCCTGCCTGTTGACCGAGGAGGAGGTGCTGCTGCACCGGGTGCCGCGGATCCGCGACACCGAAGCCCAGATTGCCCTGCTCGAGCAGCTGGGCGTCGAGGCCGAGTGGGTGGCCGACAACAGCCTCAGGCTCTGCGCCCGCGAGGTCGGGGGCGAGGTCGACGAGGAGCTGTCCGGTCGGATCCGCGCCTCGTTCCTGCTCGCCGGTCCGCTGCTCGCACGTTTCGGCGAGGCGAAGATGCCGCCGCCGGGCGGCGACTTCATCGGCCGTCGCCGGCTCGACGCGCATCTCGACGCGTTCAAGGACCTGGGGGCGAGGGTCGACGGCAGCCGCTGGATCGAGCTCAGCGCCCCGGCCGGCCTGAAGGCCTGCGAGATCTTCATGGACGAGCCCTCGGTGATGGGAACCGAGAACGCGCTGATGGCGGCGGCGCTGACGCCGGGCCCGACCCAGATCGCCAACGCCGCCTCCGAGCCCCACGTGCAGGACCTGGCGCACCTGCTGACGGCGATGGGCGCGCGGGTCGACGGCATCGGCTCCAACGTG
Source organism: Solirubrobacterales bacterium (assembly GCA_035719145.1). Taxonomy (GTDB): domain Bacteria; phylum Actinomycetota; class Thermoleophilia; order Solirubrobacterales; family 70-9; genus VAYN01. The sequence continues at coordinate 1,350 of DASTGL010000023.1, read as the reverse complement.
ATGGTCGTCAACGGCGCCGAGCGCCTCGGCGGCGCCGAGTACACGATCTCCTGCGACCACATCGAGGTCGGCAGCTTCATGGCCCTGGCTGCCGCGACCGGGGGCGAACTGCGGATCCGCGACGTCAACCCGCGCGACCTGACCAACGTCCGGCGCCAGTTCAAGCGGCTCGGCCTGCGCTCGGAGATCCAGGGCGACGACATCCTCGTCCCCGCCGGGCAGGAGCTCGAGGTCGAAACCGACCTCGGCGGCGCGATCCCGAAGATCGAGGACGGTCCCTGGCCGGCCTTCCCGGCGGACATGACCTCGATCGCGCTGGCGCTGGCGACGCAGGCCAAGGGCGAGGTCCTGATCTTCGAGAAGATGTTCGAGAACCGGTTGTTCTTCGTCGACAAGCTGGTCGCGATGGGCGCTCGGATCACGCTGTGCGATCCCCACCGGGCGATCGTCAGCGGTCCGAGCCGGCTTCATGGCGAGCGCGTCTCCAGCCCCGACATCCGGGCCGGGATGGCGATGCTCATCGCCGCCTGCGCGGCCGAGGGCACCTCGGAGATCGGCGAGATCCGCCAGATCGACCGCGGTTACGAGCAGATCGACGAGCGCCTGCGGGGGCTCGGCGCGCAGATCGAACGCGTCTCTGCGGAGGTCCCTGCTTAGCAGGGATTTTTCGCCAGCTCCCGTAAGGTCAGGCCGATGATCCACCCGATTCCGCCCGGAACGCGCGACGTGCTGCCCGAGGAGATGCGTGAGCTGCGCCGGCTGCAGGCCGCTCTGCTCGGGGTCTTCGAAGGCCGCGGCTATGGCGAGGTGGCGACGCCCGCGCTCGAATACGACGAGGTGCTGCGGCGCGGCGGCGGCCGCGCCCACGACGCCGCCTACCGCTTCTTCGACGAGGGCGGCGAGCTGCTGGCGCTGCGCTCGGAAATGACCGTGCCGATCGCCCGCCTGGTCGCTACCCGCTACGCGCAGGCCGGTCCCCCGCATCGCTTCTGCTACCTCGCCGGCGCCTACCGGGCGGTCAGCCCGCAGCGCGGCGAGATGCGCGAGTTCACCCAGGCCGGGGTGGAGCTGATCGGCGCCGCGGCGGCCGACGGGACCGGCGAGGTGATCGAGGTGCTGCAGGAGGCGCTCGACGCCGCCGCGCTCGGCAGCGCCGTGATCGGGCTGGGCGATGCCGACCTTTACCGGGACCTGGTCGCCGAATACGGCCTCGACGAGGAGGCGAGCGCCGCCGTCCTCGGCCGCCTCGGCGCCCACGACCTGGTCGGGCTCGAGGCCGAGCTGGAAGGCGCCGGCGTCGGCGAGGAGCAGATCGCCGCCTGCCTGACGGTCTCGCAGCTGCGTGGCGGC
>DASTGL010000022.1:0-2268 GCA_035719145.1 Solirubrobacterales bacterium | reverse complement strand
CGACGATCTGGTGATCGGGATGACCCAGTCGGGGGAGACGGCTGACACCCTGGCGGCGATGCGCCTTGCCCGCGAGGCGGGCGCCACCGTGCTGGCGATCACCAACATCATGGGCAGCCAGGCGACCCGCGACGCCGACGCGGTCCTCTATACGCGGGCGGGGCTGGAGATCGGCGTCGCCGCGACGAAGACCTTCGTCGCCCAGGTCGCGGCGATGTACCTGCTGGGTCTGCGGCTGGCCGAGCTGCGGGGGACGCTGCCGCCCGAGCGGCTGGCCGAGCTGGTGGCGGAGATGAAGGCGCTGCCCTCGAAGATGGAGGAGACGCTGGCGGGAACCGAGGAGGCGGTGCGGGAGATCGCCGCCAGGCACGGCAAGGAGAACTTCTTCCTCTACCTGGGCCGCCACATCGGCCTGCCGGTCTGCCTCGAGGGGGCGCTGAAGCTGAAGGAGATCAGCTATATCCCGACCGACGCCTACGCCGCCGGCGAGATGAAGCACGGGCCGATCGCCCTGCTCGACGAGTCGACGCCGGTGGTCTGCATCGCCACCGCGAGCCCGGTCCTCGACAAGGTGCTCTCGAACGTCGAGGAGGTGCGCGCCCGCGGCGCCTGCACGATCGCGGTCGCCACCGCCGGCGACGAGCGGGTGGCCGAGGTGGCCGATGAGACCGTCGAGGTGGCGGCCAGCGACTGGATCCTGCAGCCGATCCTCGCCGTCCTGCCGCTGCAGCTGCTGGCCTACGAGATCGCCCGGGGCCGGGGCCTCAACGTCGATCAGCCCCGCAATCTGGCCAAGACCGTCACGGTTGAGTGAAGTTGTCCAAAGGGGGCGCTAAAGTGCCCGCCCTCGTGAAGCTCCGTCTCGTCCTCTCAGCACTTCTCGTTGGCCTCGTCGCGCTCCTTGCCGCCGGTTGCGGTGGCGGCAGCGACAGCAGTGGCGGCAGCGACCCCGCTACGGTCGCGCCCCCGAGCGTCCCGGTCTTCATCAACTTCACCATCCACCCCGAAGGGGCGACGAAGACGAACATCGAGGAACTGGCGAAGAAGCTCGCCGGTGTCGATGACCTCGGCGGCCTGATCGTCTCCGAACTCGAAAGCTCCGCCTCGAGCGAAGGCGAAGAACTCGATTTCGAAAAGGAAGTCGAACCGTGGCTCGGCGAACGGGCCGGCCTCTTCCTCGAGGAATACGAAGGTGAAGACTTCGAAGGCTACGGAGCCGCGATCCAGGCCGAAGACGAAGGCGAAGCGCAGGACTTCGTCGACAAGCAGGCCGAACAGTCCGATGAATCGGTCGAAGACGGCTCCTACGAAGGCGTCGACTTCAAGGTCCAGGAAGACGAAACCACGATCGGCGTCTTCGACGGCTTCGTCGTCTTCGCCGAAGACGAAGCGATCTTCAAGAAGATGGTCGACGCCTCGAACGGCGACAACCTCGCCGGCGAAGACGCCTTCACCAGCGCGACCGGCGACCTGCCCGACGAAAGCGCCGCCGACGTCTACGTCGACATCGGCGGCCTGATCAAGGAAGCCGGCAACGAAATCGACGCCAACACGCAGAGCTTCCTCGAGAGCGCCGGGATCGAACCGCGCGAAGCCACCGCCGTCGCCAGCCTGGTCCCGAACTCCGACAACGTCGAGATCGACTTCGCCAGCAACGTCAGCGGCGACAACCCGCCCTCGGGCGACGCCTCCGAGCTGCTCGGCTCGCTCCCCGGTACTGCGGTCGGCGCTTTCGCCGCGCCCGAATTCGGCAAGCGCTTCAACGAAGGCATCGACAAGATCGACGAAGAAGGCATTCCCGGTCAGGTGCCGCCGCACCAGCTGAAGAAGACGCTGAAGGAAGCGGGCGTCGATCTCGAATCGATCGCTGGCTCGATCGGGGACGTCGGCCTCTACGTCACCGGCAACAGCGAAAAGAGCCTCGGCGGGGCGCTGGTGATGGAAGCCGAAAGCGACACCCAGGCGACCAACACCGTCTCCAACATCGGCCTCTTCCTCCGCAAAGCAGGCGTGCCGGGCGTGACCAAGGTCAGCGAAGGCGCGACCGGCTTCTCGATCCGCAGCCCCGAACTCGGCCGCCAGCCGGTGGTCGTCGCCGCCAAGGGCGACCGGATCGTGATCGGCTACGGCCTCGCTTCCGCGCTCTCGGCCTTCCAGGAATCCAACAAGACCCTCGCCGACTCCGCCGCCTTCAAGGAAGCCGAAGCCGCCCTCGGCGACACCCCGATCGCCGCCTTCGTCGACGGCCCCTCGGCCCTCAACCTCGCC
>DASTGL010000021.1:0-3318 GCA_035719145.1 Solirubrobacterales bacterium | reverse complement strand
TGGCGAGTTGACCTCGCTATAGGCGGGTCAACTCGCCACTCGCGAGCTACTCGACGTTGTCGGCGGCAGGCTCCGGCGAGGAGCCCGGATTTTTCTTCGGGACCAGGACCAGGCGCTTGAACTCGGCGACGAGGGTGCCGTCCTGGTTGAGGACGCGGGTGTGGACCTTGACGATGCCGCGGTCGGGCTTCGATTTCGACGGCTTGACGTCGAGGACCTCGGTCTCGCAGAAGAGGGTGTCGCCGTGGAAGACCGGGTTCGGGTGGCTCAGTTCTTCGGTCGCCAGGTTGGCGATCGCCTTGCCGGAGACGTCGGAGACCGACATGCCGAGCGCCAGCGAGTAGACGAGCGGCCCGACGACGACGTTCTTGCCCTGCTGGGAGCCGCTGGCGTAGACGTCGTTGATGTGCAGCGGGTGGTGGTTCATCGTGATCAGGCAGAAGAGGTGGTCGTCGGCCTCGGTCACGGTCTTTGCCGGCCAGTGTTTGTAGACGGCGCCGACCTCGAACTCCTCGAGGTAGCGGCCGTAGCTGTGCGCGCCGGAAGCCTCGCGCTCAGCCTGGTCGGTGGTCAGCTCGTACGTCTGGTCAGTCATCGGTAGGTGTCGTCTCCTTCGAAGTTTTGGCGGCGCCGGATGCTATCTGCCGCCGGCCGAGCCTTGCCGGGACACCGCGTAGACCGCCACGTATTTGGCGCTGCCGTCGACGGTCAGTTCCCGCCGCCGCGAGGAGCCGAGATTGCGGCTGCCTTTCATCCAGCGCTGGAAGCGCAGCACCTTCCCGTTCTTGCGCGCCTGCGCAGGGGCAGCGAGGAAGGTCTTGGTGCCGATCGCGAGTTCGAGCGCGAAGGGCGCGACCGAGCGCAGGCTGCCCACCCGCAGCTGCAGGCCGGGGGGCTTCGAAGCGAGCGCAACCCGCGCCTTGCCCGGCGGTGGCACGGCGGGCGGCTCAGAGGATACGGGCGCGGGTAGCGAGCTACTACCGCTGCCGTCGCCGCCGGAACTCGGTGGTTCTTCCCCGCCGGGTTCTTCCGGCGGCTTCACCACGTAGTGGGCGACGAGGTCGACGTCCTGGCCCGTGGTCACCGTGTGCAGCGCGGCGCCCCCGTCGGACCAGCTCGAGAACAGGTATTCCTGGCCGTCGATCGTCGCGGTCAGCGGCGCGGAGACGGTCGTCGTGCCGCCGGCCATCATCGTCGTGCTGAACGGGGTGTCTGAGGTGACCCCTTCGAGCCCGAGCGTCACCCCGGCCGGATCGGAGGAGACGCCGACTTCGACCAGGCGGGGGTAGATCTCGACTTCCTTGACGTCGGTCATCCCGCGTGAGTCGGTGGCGGTGAAGATCAGTTTGAGGTGGGAGGGGAACTCGTGCGCGGGGGCGACGAAGCTGCCGCTGGGCGAGTCGGCGCTGGTGATCGGGTGCTCGTGGCAGGCGGCGGGGCAGTGCTCGAGCAGGAACTCCCAGTGGGGGACCAGCCCGGCCCCGAACGTCTCCCCGTCGGGATCGGTCGCGGTCGCGGCGTAGTCGATCGTTTCGCCGATTTCCCATTCGAGCGTCGAAAGCGGCGCTTCGATCGTGACCTGGGGCGGTCCGAGGTCTCCCGGGTAGAGCTTCACTTCGGCCACGTCGGAGTGGCCGAAGTCGTCGCTCACCCGCACCTTCGCGGTGACGTTGGCTTCCTGGGTGTATTCGGCTTCGGCGGTGGAGCCGGTCCCGTCGTCGAATTCGCCGTCGCCGTCGGTGTCCCAGGCGTAGTGGATGGTGTCGCCGCTACCCAGGTCGGGATCGGTCGAGCCGGAGGCGTCGAACTTCACCGACAGCGGCGCCGGCCCGAACGTCTTGTCAGCGGTGAGCTGCGCCGTCGGCGCCTGGTTGCCCGGGAAGTAGCGGATCTGGACGATGCTGTCGCCGTAGAAGTTCGGCACGTAGAGCGCCCCTTCCGGGCCCTCGACGATGTCGACCGGGGTGAAGTTCTCAGCCGCGCCTTTGACCGCGAAGTTGGCGACCGTCGCCGGGTCGGGTGCACCGTTCAGCCCTTCCAGCATCGTCCAGATGCAGCCGCGGGCGGCGTCGGAGAAGAAGAGCGCGCCGTCGTATTCGGCCGGGAAGGCGTTTTCGGCCGGGATCCCGGTCGGGTCGTAGAAGGCAAGGCCCGCAACGGCCGAGCCGGCTTCCGGATCGCAGGCGTCGCCGTCGAAGAGGTGGCCGTCGTAGCCGGCCACCTGTTTGGGATGCGGGTAGGCGAACAGGGGCGCGGTCACCTGCGAGGGGTTCGAGTAGAGGGCTTCGCAGAGCGGCTGGTGGATTTCGCCTTCGGCGGCCTGCCAGCGGGGCATCACGAGGTTGCCGGGCCTGCCGCCCTCGTAACAGGGCCAGCCGAAGTTGGTCAAGCCTTGGTTGAGCGCCACCGGCGGCGGCGTCAGGTGGTTGATCTCCTCCCAGCGGTCCTGGCCGACGTCGCCGACGTAGAGCTCGCCGGTGCCCGGCTGCAGGGTGAAGCGGTACGGGTTGCGTAGCCCCTCGGCGAGGATCCGCCGGGCCGCCACGTCTTCGACTCCGTTGGCGAAGAGCGGCGAGAGGACCAGCGGGTTGTTCGGCATCGCCGCCCCGGTTTCGCGGTTGACCCGGATGATCGAGCCGCTGTAGTCGGTCGGATCGCCGGCGGTCGCCGGGGTGCGGAGGTCCTGCGCCCGCAGCGAACCGCCTTCGAAGGGCGGGTCGTTGCACGGGTTGCCGAGCTGCCCGTAGTCGATCGAGCCCCAGCTGGCGCCTTCGCCGCCGCTCATCAGCAGCGCCCCTTCGCTGTCGAACTCGATGTCGCCGATCGAGTGGCTGGTCGCCTGCTGGCACCAGCTATTGATCAGCACTTCTTCGGAGGTCGGATCGACCGGGCCGCCGACGGCGACGCTCGTCACCGGGTCGATTTTCACCCGCGCCAGCCTGCCGCTGACGAGGCAGTCGATCGCGTTGTTGGATTCCTGGCAGTCGTCGGCGCCGTCGGCGAGGTGGGTGTGGGTCGAGTCGGCGGAGTCGCCGCCGATCGGCGCGTCGTAGGTGTAGCTGAGGTAGAGGTAGGGCTTCGCCGGATATTCGGGGTCGAGCTTCATCCCGAGGATCCCGCGGTCGCCTTTCGCCATCACCTTGTCGAGGATGCTGAGGACCAGGGTCGGCGTCTGGTCTTCGAGCGAGTCGAGCTCCATCACCCGGCCGTTGCGCTCGGCGACGAAGATCTTGCCGTCGGGCGCGAACTGCAGCGTGGTCGGTTTCTGCAGGCCGTTGGTGTAGGTCGGGGAGGTCGCTTTCGGCAGCGGCAGGGTCC
>DASTGL010000020.1:0-2185 GCA_035719145.1 Solirubrobacterales bacterium | reverse complement strand
GGCTCGCGAACAGACCGAGCATTTCATCGTCGAGAACGCCCGTGGCAAGGCCGGCCTGCCCGGTGCTCCGGCGGAGACGCCGAGCACGACGCAGGCTTAGTTAGCCGCTAAGACCGCAGACGAATAAGAGCCCGCCAATGGCGGGCTCTTATTCTGCTCTCGTGCCTTCCAAGCTCTCGATCGCCCAGGTCTTCCCGGTGCGCCGGGGAACGGTGAACCCAGCGGCGCGGTTTGCCGGCGCCGTCTCCGAGGAGCTGGAGCGGCGCGGGCACGAGGTGTTGCGGGTGAAGACCGGGGACCCGGTCAAACGGCTGCTGAAATCGCAGCACCCGGACATCGTCCACGTCCACGACCCGTTCGCTCCGAGCGCGCCCTCGGCGGCGCTGCGCCACTCCTTCTCGCTCAACGTCGCCACCTTCCACGACCCGCGCGAACGGGTGCTGGCGACCCAGGTGGCGCGGCCGCTGGTCGAGATCTTCTTCGGCCGGATCGACGCCCGCACGGTGACGCGGCCGGAGACGGCGCAGCTGCTGGAGCGCTTCTTCCCGGCCGACTACGAGGTGCTCGGGGACGGGAGCGATGAGGAAGACTGGAGCGCGATCGCCGACGAGCTGGAAGCGATCTACCGGCGCCTGCTCGACCGCCGCCATCCGCCCGGCGGCGACGCCGAGGTGCGCGAGCGGATCTCGCGGCGGCCGCTGATCGAGGTCGACCTGCACATGCACACCGACCACTCCGGCGACTGCGCCACCCCGGTCGACGTCTTGATCAACACCGCCCGCGACCGCGGCCTCGGGGCGATCGCGATCACCGACCACAACGAGGTCTCCGGGGCGCTGGAGGCGCGCAAGCTGGCCGAAGAGCTCGGCGACATCAAGGTGATCGTCGCCGAGGAGGTGAAGACCGCCGAGCAGGGCGAGGTGATCGGCCTCTTCCTCGAGGAGAAGATCCCCAAGGGGCTGACGATGGCGGAGACGATCGCCGAGATCCGCCGCCAGGGCGGGCTCGTCTACGTGCCGCACCCGTTCGACCGCTTCCACTCGGTGCCCGACTACGAGCACCTGCTCGACATCGTCGAGGAGATCGACCTGCTCGAGGTCTTCAACCCGCGGGTGGCGCTGACCTCGTTCAACGAGGAGGCGGTGCGGTTCGCCCGCAAGTACCGGATCGTCCCGGCGGCCGGCTCCGACAGCCACGTCGCCCAGGGGCTCGGCAGCGTGCGCCAGCGGATCCACGATTTCGACGGCCCGGCTGAGTTCCTCGAGGCGATGCGGGACGCCGATATCACCCGCAAGCACAAGAACCTGGTCTACGTGCAGACGCTGAAGTTCCTGCAGACGACGGGCCGGCCGAAGGCGCCGAAACGGCGCGTGCCCGATGCCAAGCCGGTCCGCGGCGGTCGGCCGCGGCGGTCGGGTCAGCGCCGCCGCACGAGCAAGTCCTGATGCAGGCGTCGTCGCGCAAAGGAGCCGCGCCCGCCTCGTCAAAGAACGCCCCGATGCGGTCGATCGACGACGAGATCAGAGAGAAGTACCTGGAGCGCGCGATCCGCGAGCTCAACCAGATGACCCGCGAAATCCAGGAGTGCCCGCACTGCCCGCGGGGCAAGCTGATGCCGGTGCTCGGCTCCGGTCACCCGCAGGCCGACATCTTCATGCTCAAGCAGGCGCCGCTTGCCTCGGAGATCGAGGAGGGGGTCGCCTTCTACGGCCGCTCCGGCAACGCGCTGATGAAAAGCTTCAAACGGCTGGGAATCGACCCCCTCGTCGTCTACGGCACCCTCTGCGTCAAGTGCCCTATAGCCGAGCCGGACCTGGCGGCGGGCGAGTGCGTCGGCCGCCTGGTCGAGGAGCTGGCGATCGTGCAGCCGAAGATCGTCGTCGTCATGGGCGAACCCGCCCTGCGCATCCTCAACGGCCTCAGCATCCCGCTAGCCCGCGAGGTCCAGCTCAGCGAGGGCGAGATCCAGGCCTTCACCCCCACCATCGACGCCCTCTACGTCCCCGACATCGACGAATCCCTAGACGAAGAGGGCGCCAAGGCCCGCTTCTGGCGCGCCTTCAAGACGCTCGGCGACTGGTACGACGACCTGCCGCCTTACTAACGGCTACGGAAGCTCCGAGGCGGATCTTCTGCCTCCTGCACCCACTCTTTACACAAGCTGGTACAGGCTTGCCAGAACGGA
>DASTGL010000019.1:0-4819 GCA_035719145.1 Solirubrobacterales bacterium | reverse complement strand
ATCGTCGAAGCCGCTCGCCTCGTTCGGGTGCCGCCCAACCGCGGCGAAGACCGCGCCGTAGCGCTCGGTGCTCGCCACCGCCCCGGCGTTCGTCTCCGCGTTCATCCCCACCGTCAGCATCCGCACCACGCCCGCCCCGGCCGCCGCGGCGACCAGCTCTTCCTCCTCGCCCTCGCAGAGGAACAGGTGCGTGTGGGAGTCGATCATCGGCGGGCCCAGCCTATCCCCCGTCGACAGCCGGTCGGGCGGGGCGCTTTATGGGCGCATAGCGCCCGAAAGGAACCCCGCTTACGGGCAGGAGTACGGCGACAACGCCGTCGGGATGCTCGGCAGCGACATCAGCGTCAGCGTGTCGACGATGGTGCTCAAGCCGCCGAGCGCCGATCCCAGTTCGCCGGATTTGCTCGTCAGGGCGCTCGCCTGGGAGCAGAGCGAGCCGACGACGCCTTCCAGCGCTTCGGTTTTGGCGATCCCGGCGATCGCTTCTTTCAGCTGCTGGTTGTTGATCCCGCTGAGGATCGTTTCCAGGCTTTTGAGTTTCGTCAGCAGTTCGGTGACTTTGTCTTCGAGGCCTTTGACGACGGTGGCGGTGGCAGGCGTCCCCGGCAGGCCGCTCGACCCGTTGGTGCCGGTTTCGCCGTTGGCGCCGTTGTTCCCGGAGGCGCCCTGGGGCCCCGCCGGCCCGCTCGCGTACCAGCTGACCTTCTTCCACTTCTTCGGGCACTTGGCCTTGGCGCTGCGAACCACCCGCAGCGTCCCCTTGCCCTTGCCCTTCGCCTTGTAACAGGCGTGGATCTTGCCGTCCTTGGCGATGATGCCCGCCGCCGAGGCGGGCGAGCTGGTGAAGAGCACGAACGCGCACAGTCCCAGCAAGGCCAGCACCGAGGCCGACCTCTTCACGCCACCTCTCTCCCCAAGCGTCATGGCGCCGATCTACCCATCGCCGCGCGCTTAAACCCGCAAACGCACCTATAGAGCCAAATTAATGCAGATATTGAGTATGCAGAGATCGGTGTAGAAGAAGCTCGCCTAGAGGTCGCGCCGCGAAAAGACGAAGGCCGCGAGGGCGAGGACGCCGAGCAGGTAGGCGAAGGCCCAGAGGATCAACCCCGGGCCGGCCGCCTCGGAGCCGCCGAAGGGGCCGAGCTGCAGCACCACCCCGGTCAGCCCGGAGGTGTCAGAGATCAGCCCATGCAGGCCGGCCGTGTAGAGGCCCTCGAAGGGGAGCACCCAGCTGGCGACCCGCCCGATCGTGTGCAGCGAGTGGGAGTCGATCGCGTGGCCGATCTGGGCCAGCAGGCCGGCGGTCAGGCCGGCGCCGAAGACCATGAAGACGACGATCCCCTGCGCCGTCACCGAGAGCACGGTCGAGGCCAGCAGCGAGAGCGCGGCGATGATCGCCACCCCGAGGGCCAGGCCCAGCGCCGGCCCGAGCAGGTGGTCGGGCGACCAGTGGCCGGTCGCCTCGGTGATCGCGAAAGCCGCGAGGTAGACGACGACCACGTAGGCCGCCGAGAGCAGCGCCGCCCCGGCGAAGCGGGCGAGCAGCATCGTCGTCCGCCCGATCGGCCGCACGACGATCGGCTGCAGCAGCCCCGACTCGGCGTCGCCGCGGACGACGCCGAGGGTGAGGAAGACCGCGAGCACGGCGCCGAGGAAGAGGGTCGCGAACATCGCCAGGCCGAAGATCGTCGCCCCGGTGAAGGCGTGGGGGTCGAGGATCTGCGGTTCGCCGGCGGCGAATTCGTCGACGTCCTTGAAGGCGAAGTGGGCGCCGAGGGCGTAGAGCGCGAGGAAGCCGAGGGTGAGGACGGTCACGGCGAGGAAGACCCGGCGGCGGATCCCCTCCTGGACCGAGAGCGCGACCACAGTCGCCGCCGAGCGCAGGGCGGCGGCTCTCATCCGGTCTCCCCACCGACGGCCTCGAGGTAGACGTCTTCGAGCGAGCTGTGGCGGACCTCGACCCGGTAGACGCTCTCGCCGGCGGCGACAAGCTCGGCGACGATCGCCGGCGCCTGCTCGCGCTGCGCCCCCTCGAAGGTGCGGACGCCGGAGCCGGTCTCGACCACGACCGCCGCCGGCCCGGCCAGCTCCTGGGGCGTCCCCGCCTTGACCAGCTGACCGCGGGCGATGATCGCGACGTGGTCGCAGATCAGCTCGACCTCGCTCAGCAGGTGGGAGTTGAGCAGGACCGAGACGCCGCGGTGCCGCAGCTCCTCGAGCAGCTGGCGGACGATCCGCCGCCCGACCGGGTCGAGCGCGCTGGTCGGCTCGTCGAGCAGCAGCAGGCGCGGCGAGCCGACCAGCGCCTGGGCGATCCCGAGCCGCTGCTGCATCCCCTTCGACATCGCCTCGATCCGCTTGCCGGCGGCATCGCCGAGCTCGACCAGGTCGAGCAGCTGCCGCCGCTCCGCCTCGCCGCCCTCGGAGCCGACCAGTCGCTGGTGGAAGCGCAGCAGCTCCTCAGCGCTCAGCCAGCCGGGGAAGCGGAAGAGCTCGGCCAGGTAGCCGAGGGCGCTGCGCGCCTCGACCGATCCCGCCGGTCGTCCCAGCACCTCGACCGTGCCGCCGCTCGGCCGGACGAGGCCGCAGGCGATCTTCGTCAGCGTCGACTTGCCGGCCCCGTTCGGCCCCAGCAGCCCGACCAGCTGGCCCGCCTCCACCTCGAGGTCGACGCCCGCGAGCGCCTCCTGCCTCCCGTAGCGCTTGTGGAGTTGCGAGACGGCGAGGACCGGCGCGGCCATCAGGCCGCCGGCGCCTCGATCTTCGGGAAGAGCGGCGCCACCCGCTCGACCTGCTGCCCGCCGGGCCGCGCCCCGAGCTCGGCCAGCTCGCGCGAGTCCTCGGTGAGGGCGGCCAGCAGCGTCTCGCTCGTCTCCGGCAGGTAGGGGACCAGCAGCAGCGTCGTCACCCGCAGCCCCTCGACCAGGTTGTAGAGGACTTCGTCTAACCGCTCGGGGTCGGCCTCGTCCTTGGCCAGCACCCACGGCTGGGTTTCCTCGACGAAGCGGTTGAGGCGGCGGACCAGGGTCCAGACGAGGTCGAGCGCCTGGCTCAGCTCAGCCCGGTCGAGCAGCTCGCTGAAGCGGTCGACCGCCCCTTCGAAGTCCTCGGCGAGGGTGGCGTCGACCTGCGCCGCCGGCACCGTGCCGTCGCGGTAGCGGTCGACCATCGCCAGCACCCGGCTGGCGAGGTTGCCGTAGTCGTTGGCCAGCTCGGTCTCGTAGCGCTGCTCGAAGCCGGCGGTCGAGATCGAGCCGTCCTGGCCGAAGCTGACCTCGCGGAAGAGATAGAAGCGCAGGGCGTCGGCGCCGAAGCGGTCGATCACCTCGAAGGGGTCTAGCACGTTGCCGAGGCTCTTCGACATCTTTTTCTCCCCCATCAGCAGATAGCCGTGGATGACCATCTCCTTCGGCGGCTCGAGATCGGCGGCGAAGCAGAGCGCCGGCCAGATCACCGCGTGGAACTTGAGGATGTCCTTGGCCATCACGTGCAGGTCGGCGGGCCAGTAGCGCTCGGTCAGATCCTCGCCCTCGCGGGCGAAGCCGAGCGCGGTCACGTAGTTGAGAAGCGCGTCGAACCAGACGTACATCCGCTGCTCTTCGTCCCAGGGCAGCCGCAGCCCCCACTTCAGGTTCGGCCGCGAGAGCGAGACGTCTTCGAGCCCGCCTTTGATGAAGGAGAGCGCCTCGTTGCGCCGGAACTCCGGCACGACGAAGTCCGGCCGCTCCTCATATAGGCCTTCGAGCTGGGCCTGGAAGGCGGAGAGCTTGAAGAACCAGTTCTCCTCGCGTTCGCGCTGCAGCGGGATCTCATGAATAGGACACGTGTTCCCCGGCCCCAGCTCGCGCTCGGTTTTGAAGTCGGCGCAGCGGGGGCAGTACCAGCCTTCGTAGACCCCCTTGGTCACCCAGCCGTTGTCGTAGACCCGCTGCATGATCTCGGCGACCTTGTCCATGTGCCGGGGATCGCTGGTCCGGATGAAGAAATCGTTGGTCGCCCCGATCGTCGGCATCAGCCCTTCGAACTTGGCCGCGTTCGTGTCCGCCAGCTCCTGCGGCGAGACCCCGGCCTTCTCCGCCGCATTCTCCACCGGCTCCCCATGCTCATCGGTCCCGGTCAAGAAGAAGACATCGTCCCCCCGCTGCCGATGGTGCCGAGCCAGCACATCCGCCGCCATAGTCGAATAAGCGTGCCCCAAGTGGGGCTCCGCGTTGACGTAGTAGATCGGGGTGGTGACGTAGAAGGTGTTCATCTACTGATTGAAGCTATATGAGGCCTGTCGCGTTGCTCTCGCATACCGAGAGGAAGTCGACACTCCTACCGTCGTGCCTCACGGCCCGTCAGCGCTTTGTAGAGGTCGTTCGCTCGGGTGCCCGTGAGGGCGGCGACGACCGAAGCGGCCGCCCGGGGTCGGGCTCCCGACTGGACCAGGTGGCGGAGGGCGTCTACGGCGAAGCCGACGTCTTGGTCGTGGTCGCCGGAGGCGGCGGGGGCGATTACCAGGACGATCTCGCCTTTGACGTCGCCGCGGAAGCGGCGGGCCAGCTCGCCGAGGGTGCCGCGGGCTACCTCCTCGTGGACCTTGGTCAGCTCGCGGCAGACGGCCGCTTGGCGGTCGGGAGCGAGGGAGGCGAGGGCCGCCAGGGACTCGCCGACCCGGCGCGGGCTCTCGAAGGCGACGACGGTCTCGGCCGAGCGCAGGACGCGCTCCATCTCCCCCGCCCGCCGCGGCAGGAAGCCCTCGAAGCGCCATTTGTCGGTCGGCAGGCCGGAGGCGACCAGCGCCACCGGGACCACCGATGGTCCCGGCAGGACC
>DASTGL010000018.1:0-4285 GCA_035719145.1 Solirubrobacterales bacterium | reverse complement strand
GCGCGGCGACGTGACCAACCTGGTTGTGCTCTTCATTTTGATTTTGCGCTATGCGCGCAGCAGGCGCGATGAAGAACGGATGCAGTCGGAGTTGGAAGCTGCGAGCACCGTGCAGAAGGTCTTGATTCCCAGTGAATTTCCTGTCACCGACGGGACGAAAACGGTCCTATATAGACCGTTTTCGTCCCGTCGGCGCTCGGTGGGCCTACGCCGCTGCGACCTCCTCGGCGGCAACTGCCTCGCCGCCGGGGTTGGCCTCGGCGGTGGCCGCCTCGATGCTGGTCGGGCCTTTCGCTTTCGCCCTGATCGCGGTGGCGCCGATCGCCGCTCCCAACAGGGCGACGAAGGCGGAGACGGTCATCGCGTGGCCGAGCGCGTAGACGAAGGCTTCGCCGCCGGCCGTCGTCACCTCTTTGGCCTGCGCCGCCGTCAGCCCCGGCACCTTGGAGACCGAGCCGCCGCCGAGCTGTTCGGAGACCGCGTCGCGCTGCGCCGCGGTGACGCCGCTGCCGCTCAGCAGCGTGTCGAGCTTCGAGGTCACCAGGCCCTGGAAGATCGCCCCGGTGACGGCGACGCCGAGGCTGCCGCCGACCATCCGGAACATCGAGAGGACCCCCGAGGCGATCCCGGCTTTCTGCACCGGCACCGCGTTCATCGCCGCGCTGGTCATCGGCGACATCGTCATCGCGATCCCGATGCCGAGCAGCATGAACCCGGGCAGCAGGTCGAGGTAGGTCGAGTCGACCGCGATGCGGCTGAAGCTGAACAGCGAGGCGGCGACGATCGTCAGCCCGATCGCGATCAGCCAGCGCGGCCCGAAGCGATCCGAGAGCCGGCCAGCGACCGGGGCCACGCCGACGATCATCAGGGTCGAGGGCAGGAACCGCACCCCCGCCTCCAGCGGCGAGTAGCCGAGGATGTCCTGCATGTAGAGGGCGAGGAAGAAGAAGACGCCCAGCATCCCGAAGCTGATGATCATCGCCACGCAAACCGCGGCGAGGAAGTTGCGGTCGCTGAGCAGGTCGAACTGGACCATCGGCGCCTTCACCCGGTTCTCGACGAAGACGAAGGCGGGCAGCGCCAGCGCCGCGAGCGCCAGCAGGCCGATGATTTCGGTCGAGCCCCAGCCCCAGCTGTTGCCCTCGACCAGGGCGAGGACCAGCGAGGTCAGGCCGACGGTGAGGACGGCGACGCCAGCGTAGTCGACCTCGCGACCGACCGAGGTGTCGCGCGACTCGCGTACCGCGAACAGGGTGGCGATGATCGCCCCGACGGCGACCGGGATGTTGACGTAGAAGATCGCCCGCCAGCTGACGTGCTCGGTGAGGAAACCGCCGAGCACCGGCCCGACCGCCAGCGCCAGGGCCGAGACGCCCGCCCAGGTGCCCATCGCCTTGCCGCGCTCATGCGCGGGGAAGGCGTCGGTGATGATCGAGAGCGTGCCCGGCATCATCAGCGCCGCGCCGACGCCCTGGACCACCCGGCTGATCACCAGCGCGGTCTCGTTCGGCGCGAAGCCTGCGGTCGCCGAGGACAGCGCGAAGACGACGACGCCGATCATGAACACCAGCCGGCGGCCGAAGATGTCGCCGAGCCGTCCGCCGGTCGCCAGCAGCACCGCGAAGGAGAGCGTGTAGCCGTTGATCGTCCACTCCAGCCCGCCGATCGAGGCCCCCAGGTCTTTCTGGATCGAGGGCAGGGCGACGTTCACGATCGTGTTGTCGAGCATGATCATGAACAGCGCGAAGCACATCGCGCCGAGCGTCCACCACTTGCGGTTCTCGTCGGTGATCAGGTGGCTGTATCGCGTCGTCAAGAGCGATCACTTCCCTTCAGGTGCTCGTAGGTCTGGGCGAGGTCTTCGCGGTCCAGCAGCGACTCGACGGCGGCGTCGAGCTTGCGGCGCTGCGCGGCGCTGAGGGTCGCGACGAAGGATTCGATTCCGGTCAGGCGGACGGTGACCAGGGTGGCGACCAGGTTCTTGCCCTTGGCCGTGATCTTCACCCGGCGCACCCGGCGGTCGCTCGGGTCCTCGACCCGGGTCGCCAGCTTCGCTTTGACCAGCGCGTCGACGGCGCGGCTCATCGAGGGGACCGATACGCCGAACAGCTCGGCCAAGTCGCTGACCTGCCAGGCCTCGGCGGAGTGCCCCAAACCACCCAGCTCCAGAAGCACCTTGCACTGGGTCATCGAGAGACCCGTCTCCTCGATCACCCGCAGCTGGTTGCCGCGGTCGTAGAGGAACATGTGGTGCATCAGCGCGGTCAGCCGCGCCGCGGTGTCCTTCTCGGCCGGACCGGTCTCCTTGCGAGAGGCCTCGGCGATCGCCTGGATGTCCGTCGCGTGCATGAGAACAATAGTTGCATGAACGCAACCTTTTCGAAAGAGCAATAGTTGCTCGTGTGATGCATATCACGCGCCTGCTGCTCCGCAGCGGCGCGCAGGGCGAAGCGGCTTAGGCCTCGCCGTCGAAGTAGTCGACGCCGCTCTCGCGGCGGACCATCACGTCGGTCTCGGGATCGCCGGTCCAGATCCCGACCTTGTCGCTGTCGGGATAGACGGTGGCGGTCGGAATGACCACGGTCGAGAACATCAGCACGCGGGCGGTCTCCTCGGTCTCGTTGCGGATGCCGTGGGCGCCCCCGGCGCCCTTCTCGAAGAAGACGACGTCCCAGGGCTCGAGCCGGTCCGAGCCCTCCGGGTGGCGCAGGGTCGGGTTGCCCTCCAGGACCAGCAGCCACTCCTCCTCCCCGACCTCGTAGTGGTAGGGGCAGACCGCCTGGCCCGGCGGCAGCTCGTAGACCGTGATCCCGGTCTCCTCCGGCCCGCCGAGCAGCTTGCCGAGGCGCGCTTGGCCGCTGCGGAAGCCCTCCGGGTCCTCGCCGTCGTACTCGAACCGCGGCGCCGCGATGTTGATCCGCTTCATCCGCCGAAGCTAGCAGCGCAAACAGCGTCTTTCGGGCGGGCGGCTGCCGCCGAAGCCGGGTCTAACGTGCGAGCCGATGTCGACCGACTACGCGCAGCTCGACCGCGACCACGTCTGGCACCCCTTCACCCAGCAGCAGGGGTGGAGCGAGGAAGAGCCGCTGGTGATCGAGCGCGGCGAGGGCTCCTACCTCTTCGATACCGAGGGACGGCGCTACCTGGACGGGACGGCGGCGCTCTGGTGCAACGTCCACGGCCACCGCCACCCGGCGATCGACCGCGCGGTCCGCGAGCAGCTCGACCGCGTCGCTCACACGACGATGCTCGGCCTCTCCCACCCCGGCGCGACCGAGCTGGCGGCGCGGCTGATCGAGATCGCCCCGGAGGGGCTCTCGCGCGTCTTCTACTCGGACTCGGGCTCGACCGCGGCGGAGATCGCGCTGAAGATCGCCTTCCAGTACCAGCAGCAGCGCGGCGGCGAGCACGCGCGGCGGACCAGGTTCGTGCGCCTGCGCGAGGCCTACCACGGCGACACGATCGGCTCGGTCTCGGTCGGGGGGATCGACCTCTTCCACTCGACGTACCGGCCGCTGCTGTTCGAGACCCACGTCGTCGAGCCGGGCGACGCCGCTGACCTCGAGCGGGTGCTGGCGTCGCACGGCGAGGAGATCGCCGGGGTGATCGTCGAGCCGCTGGTCCAAGGCGCGGCCGGGATCCTCCTCCAGCCGCCCGGCTACCTGCGCGCCGCCCGCGAGCTCTGCAACCGTTTCGGCGTGCTGCTGATCTGCGACGAGGTGGCGACCGGGTTCGGCCGCACCGGGACGATGTTCGCCTGCGAGCAGGAGGGCGTCAGCCCCGATCTGATGTGCCTGGCGAAGGGGATCACCGGCGGCTACCTGCCGCTGGCGGCAACGCTGGCGAGCGAGGAGATTTATGAGGGGTTCCTCGGCAGCTACGAGGAGTTCAAGACCTTCTTCCACGGCCACACCTACACCGGCAACCCGCTCGCCTGCGCCGCGGCGCTCGCCAGCCTCGAGGTCTTCGAGCAGGAGCGAACGCTAGAGCGCCTGCAACCGAAGATCGCCCTCTTCGAAGAGCTGCTGGCGGAGGTCGCGGCGCTGCCCGAGGTGGCCGAGGTACGCCAGAAGGGCGTGATGGTCGGGATCGACCTCGGCGACCACGACGCCGCCCTGCGGATGGGCCACCGGGTGACGGTCGAGGCGCGCAAGCGCGGCGCCTTCATCCGCCCGCTCGGCAACACGATCGTCCTCATGCCTCCGCTCTCGATCTCCGAGGACGAGCTACGCGAGCTGGTCGCGATCGCAAGCGGCTCGATCCAGGCGGCAGTCGCCTCGGCCAC
>DASTGL010000017.1:0-3317 GCA_035719145.1 Solirubrobacterales bacterium | reverse complement strand
GTTCGGCCTCCGGCGGCGCGCCGACCCCGGCGAGGCCGACCCGGCTCGCCTGCTCGGGGTCGAGCAGAAGGGCGGTCACCTCCTTGCGCGAGCGGATGCCAAGTTTGGTGAAGGCCGAGGAGAGGTGGCTCTTGACCGTGCTCTGCGCCAGCAGCATCTGTTCGGCGATCTCGCTGTTGGTCAGCCCTTTCGCGACCAGGGCGAGGACCTGGCGCTCGCGGTGGGAGAAGGCGGGGCGTTCGATGCTCGCGCGCAGCTTGCGTGGGACCACAGCCTGGCCGCAGGCGACGGCAAGCGCGGTGACCGCAAGCGTGCTCTCGATCTCCGGCTCGAAGACGATCGCGTCGGCGCCGGCGTCGAGGGCGCGGCGTACGCTGGTGCCGGTGGCGGGCGGCGCGATCACGATGATCGGCGCCTTGGTCTGCTCGCGGCGGAGGCGGCGCAGACCCGCCATCCCGTTCGCCTCGTCGAGGTCGCAGACGAGGACGAAGATGGTCGCCGGCCCGACCGGAGCCTGGTCGATCTCCTCGACGGAGGAGATCGAGTGGAGGGCGGTCAGCTCGCGCTCGTCGAAGGCAGCTGAGATCCGCTCCGTGACGGCAGCGTCAGCGCTCAGCACCAGCAGGCGCGGCTTCGAGGGTGGGTTTGACGAGGCTTCCGGCATATTCCGCTTTCTCCTGTAAATAACGGGTGACCCGGGGCGGTGCTTCCGCGGCGGAGGCCGAAAAACGGGCGCCTAGGGGGTCGCGGCTTTGAAGTGGGCGGCGATTTCGGCCGCGCTCAAAGCCCGGTTGTAGATCGCGACCTCGTCGAGGCTGCCGGCGCCGAACAGCGAGGACGCGCCACGGGACATGAAGTAGAGCGTCGAGTTGGCGAAGTTCCCGGCCCCGGTGCCGCTGTTGACCTTGGTGTAGGCGACCGGGGCGCCGTCGACGTAGGGGATGACCTGCTGTGCCGCGACGGCGCTGCTGTCGAGGACGAAGGCGTAGTGGTGCCAGACGTTCGCTGAGGGGCGGGTGAAGTAAGAGGTGTTGCGGCTGGTCAAGCGGCCGATCCCGACCCCGAAGCGGCCTCCCAGTTCGCCCGAGTTGGGGTCGACGAAGAAGCCGCCGTTGTTGTTGCTCGAGTTCGGGGTGAACTCGAAGGCGAGGTCGTCGTTGCTGGAGTAGGAGCTCCATTTGAGCCAGAACTCGATCGTCAGCTTGTTGGTGCCGGAGAGGTTGAGCGCGGCGCTGGCGGCCTCGTTGGAGCCGTTGAAGGCGACGGCGGTATTGGAGTCGGTTCCGTTCGCGAGCGCTCCGGTTACCCCCAGGGTCGGAGCATTGACGGTGGTGGCAGTGCGGGCGCCGACGTTGTCGACGAGGCTCGTCCCCGAAGTCTCAGCCATACGCCAGTAGTCGGTGAGGCCGGCGGTGGCGGTGACCGCCGGGGCGTAGCCGCTCTGGACGTTGAGGATGACGCTGCTGGTGCCGGTGGCGCCGGCATTGTCGGTGACCCGGAGCCCGATCGTCCGGTTGCCGGAGGTGGTGAAGGCTTTGCTCGTGGTCGCGGTCGCGCCGGTGACGGTCTCGTAGGTCCCGTTGCCGTCGAGGTCCCATTCGTATTTGGTCACGGTGCCGTCGGGATCGGCCGAGGCGGCGCCGTTGAAGGTGGCGGTACCGCCGACGGTAAGCGGGTTCGGGCTGGCGGTAAACGAGGCGACCGGCGCCCGGTTCTGGACCGTCACCGTGTTGCTCGTCGTCGCGGTCAGGCCGAGGTTGTCGGTGACCCGCAGGCCGACGGTGACCGTGCCGGCGGCAGCAAACGATTTGGTCGTCGTCGCGGTGGTGCCGGTGCTGGTCTCATAGGTCCCGTTGCCGTCGAGGTCCCATTCGTATTTGGCGATCGTGCCGTCGGGGTCGGTGGAGCCGGCGCCGTTTAAGGTGACGTTGGTGCCGGTCGGGACCGGGTTCGGGGTGGCGGTGAAGGAGGCGGTCGGGGCGCGATTGGTGACGGTCACCGTGCGCGTGGTCGTCGCCGTGCCGCCGTTGTTGTCGGCCACCCGCAGGCCGACGTTGAAGGTGCCGGCGGTGGCCATGGTCCGGGTCGTCGTCGAGGTCGTGCCGGTGCTGGTCTCGTAGCTGCCGTTGCCGTCGAAGTCCCATTCGTATTTGGCGATCGTGCCGTCCGGATCGGTCGAGCCGGAGCCGTTGAAGGTCACCGTGCTGCCGCTGACCACCGTGCTCGGCGTCGCCGTGAAGGAGGCGGTGGGGAGGCGGTTCTGGACGGTTAGCACGCGGGTGGCGATGGCGGTGGCGCCGTTGTTGTCGGTGACGCGCAGCCTGATCGTCGGCGTCGCGGCGGTGGCGTAGGTCTTGGTCGTCGTCGGCGTGGTCCCGGTGACGGTCTCGTAGGTCCCGTTGCCGTCGAGATCCCATTCGTACTTGGCCACGGTGCCGTCGGGGTCGGTAGAAGCAGAGGCGTCGAAGTTGACGGCGGTGCCGGTCGGGACCGGATTCGGGGTCGCCGTGAAGGAGGCGGTGGGGGCGCGGTTGGTGGCGGTGACCGTGTTGGTGGTGGTCGCGGTAGCGCCGTTGTTGTCGGTGACCCGCAGGCCGACGGTGAAGGTCCCGGGAGTCGAGAAGGATTTGGTCGTCGTCGCCGTCGCCGAGGTGGTCTCGTAGGTCCCGTTGCCGTCGAGATCCCATTCGTATTTGGCGATCGTCCCGTCGGGGTCGGTGGACCCGGCGCCGTTGAAGGTGACGGTGGTCCCAGTCGGCGCCGGGTTCGGCGTCGCCGTGAAGGAGGCGGTCGGGGCGCGGTTGATCGCCGTGATCGTGTTGGTGGTGGTCGCGGTCGCGCCGTTGTTGTCGGTCACCCGGAGGCCGACGGTGAAGGTCCCCGGGGTGGCGAAGGCTTTCGTCGTGGTCGCGGTGGCGCCGGTGCTCGTCTCATAGGTCCCGTTGCCGTCGAGATCCCATTCGTATTTGGCGACGGTGCCGTCGGGGTCGGTCGAGCCCGAACCGTTGAGGGTGACGGTGGTCCCGGTCGGGGCCGGGTTCGGCGTTGCGGTGAAGGAGGCGGTCGGGGCGCGATTGGTGACGGTCACCGTGCGGATGGTCGTTGCCGTGCTGCCGTTGTTGTCGGTGACCCTGAGGCCGACGCTCGGCGTGCCGGGGACGGCAAACGCCGTCGTCGCGCTCGGCGTCGTTCCGGTGTCGGTCTCGTAGGTCCCGTTGCCGTCGAGGTCCCATTCGTATTTGGCCACGGTCCCGTCGGGGTCAGTGGAGCCAGAGGCGTCGAAGCTGACCTGGGTGCCGCTCGGTGCCGGATCGGGA
>DASTGL010000016.1:0-3913 GCA_035719145.1 Solirubrobacterales bacterium | reverse complement strand
GAGGGGATCCGCACCGCGATCAGCGCCGCCGACCAGCTGCTCGACGGGGCCCGCTTCACCTACGCCGTCTGCCGCCCGCCCGGCCACCACGCCGGCCCCGCCTTCCACGCCGGCTACTGCTACCTCAACAACGCCGCCGCGGCGGTCCGCCGCCTCTCCGACGGGGGCGTGAAACCGGTCGGGATCATCGACCTCGACCTCCACTACCCGAACGGCACCTCGGCCCTGGTCGAGCGGATGGGCCCCTTCGTCGCCCTGCACTCGCTGCACGCGGCGCCGGTCACCAACCTGCCGCCGGGGACGGCGCTGCCGCGGATGGCGGGGGAACGCGCCGTCTCCTTCGCCGAGAGTCCGGCGGAAGAGACCTACCTGCAGGAGGTCGCGCACTCGATCCACGACCTCGCCGAGATCGCCCGGGCGCTGGTCGTCTCGCTCGGCTACGACACGGTCGCCGGCGACCCGCACGGCGGCTGGAGCTTCCAGCCGGAGATCTTCGCCGAGATCGGGCGCCTGCTCGCCCGCTCGGGGCTGCCGATCTGCGTCGTCCAGGAGGGCGGTTACGCGCTCGGCGACCTCGCCGCCTGCAGCCACGCCTTCGCCACCGGCCTGCTGGGGGAGGAGGACCGGTGAGCGGCGCCGCCGACGCAGGCGCTGCCGAGGGTCTCCAGCCCTTCCGCCGCCGCCTCGACGAGATCGACGAGGCGATCGCGAAGCTGCTCGGCGAGCGGCTCGACATCTGCCGCGACGTCGCCGCTTACAAGAGCGAGCACGAGATCCCGATGATGCAGCCCGACCGGGTGAAGCTGGTGCGCGAGCGCTACCTCGCCCGCGGCGCCGAAGTCGGGTTGCCGGAGGAGTTCACCTCGCAGCTCTTCGAGCTCTTGATCGCCACCACCTGCAAGCTCGAGGACGAGCTGATGGACGAACTCGCCGAACGCCGGAGCGCCGCATGAGCCCCCGCGTAGGCAACATGCCTTTTGGCCCGCGGATGCCGCGCGCCCTGCAGGCGATCGGCTGGACGCAGCGGCCGCTTCCCTGGCTGGAGAAGTGCCACCGCCGCTACGGCGACATCTTCACCCTGCGGATCCGCCACTACGGCGACTGGGTGCTGCTGGCCGATCCCGACGACGTCAAAAAGGTCTTCACCGCCGGCCGCGCGGTCGGCGTCGACACCGCCAACCCGCTGCTCGGTCCGCTGCTCGGCCCGCGCTCGGTGATGCTGCTGGAAGAACCCGAGCACATGACCCGGCGCAAGCTGATGCTGCCCTCCTTCCACGGCCAGGCGGTCCAGGCCGACGCCGAGATGATGGCCCTGGTCGCGCGGCAGGAGATCGCCCGCTGGCCCGAAGGCGAGCCGTTCGCGCTGTGGCCGCGGATGCAGGACATCACCCTCGACGTGGTGATGCGCGCGGTCTTCGGCCCCGACTCCGAACACCCGCGCCTGCAGCCGCTGCGCGAGCGCCTGCGCGGCCTCACCACCTGGATGAACGAACCGCGCAACCTGGCGATGCTCGCCGCCTTCGGCCCCGGCTGGGTGATCCGCAGCAGGGGCTACCGGGAGGCGATGGGCGCGGTCGAGGAGGCGGTGATGGAGGAGGTGCGCCGGCGCAAGGCCGAACCGGACGGGGGCGCGCTGGGCGTCGTCTCGATGCTGGTCCGGGCCGAGTACGAGGACGGCTCGCCGCTCTCCGACCAGGACCTGCGCGACGAACTGGTGACGCTGCTCTCCGACGGCCCGACCTCGAGCACCCTCGCCTGGACCTTCGAGCGGCTGCTGCGCAACCCCGACAAACTCGAGCTGCTGCGCGACGACGTCCTCGGCGGCGACGGCTCCTACCTCGACGCCGTCGTCAAGGAGACCCTGCGGCTGCGCCCGCCGGTCCCGGTCGTCGTCCGCAACCTGCTGGAGCCGATGCGGCTCGGCGGCTATGACCTCCCGGCGGGGACCACGGTCGCCCCCTGCATCCACCTGATCCACCGCGACGAGCGCTGGTACGAGCAGCCGCGGCGCTTCCTGCCCGAGCGCTTCGTCGGCAAGCAGCCCGGCACCTACACCTGGATCCCGTTCGGCGGCGGCGTGCGGCGCTGCCTCGCCGCCAGCTACGCGGAAATGGAGATGAAGCGGGTGCTGCGGATCGTCCTCGAGACGACCGAGCTGCGGGCGGTCGAGGACGACGCCGAGCGAGCTCGCAAAAGCGCGATTGCCTTCGCCCCCGACCAGAAGGGGCTGGTGATCGCCGAACCGAGGGAGACCGAGATGGCCGGGGACAAGGCCCTGGCGCCGGTCTGAGAGGACGGGATGACCGAGAGCGACATCCTCATCGTCGGCGCCGGCGCCAAGGCCGCGGCGCTCGCGGCCAAGGTCCACACGATCAACACCCTCGGGCTGGCCGAGATCTCGATGACGGTGATCGAGAAAACCGAGCCCGCCGCCTCCTGGCTCGGCCGCAACGGCATGACCTCCGGCGAGGAGCCGTTGGCGATCCCGCCGATCAAGGACGTCGGCTTCCCGTACCAGAGCTCGCGCCAGTTCGGCGAGCTCGGCGACCGGATCGATGCCGAGCTTTTGCCGTTCACCTGGCAGCGCTTCGCGATGGAGCGCCACGAATACGCCGCCTGGGTCAACTCCGGCTCGCCCTCGGTGATGCACAAGGACTACGGCGAGTACCTCGGCTGGGTGCTCGAACGGGCGACCGAGGGCGTGACCGTGTACGACGGCCGGGTGACCGAGGTCTCGTTGGGCGAGGACCGCGACCGCTGGCAGGTCGAGGTCGCCGAGCGCGGCCGGCCGGAGGACCCCGAGCGACACGTCGGCCGCAACCTCGTCCTCACCGGCCCCGGCGTCCACCGCCACTTCCCGCACGACCCCGAGGTCGAGTCGCGCGTCTTCCACTGCGACAGCCGCCGCGACGAGTTCGTCCGCGTGCCGGAGGACGAGGCGGTGGAGATCGCGATCGTCGGGGGAGGGGAGAGCGCCCTCAGCGCCCTCGTCTTCCTCCGCGACCTGCGCCCGGCGGCGCACCTGACGGTCTACACCCCGACCCTGCCGCTGAGCCGCGGCGAGAGCTTCCTCGAGAACCGGGTCTTCGCCGATCCCGACAACGTCGACTGGGAACACCTCGACATCGAGACCCGGCGCGACTTCGTCAAGCACTGCGATCGTGGCGTCTTCGATTCCAGCGTCCTCGAGCGGATCGCCGACGACGACCACCTCTCCTTCCTCTGCGGCCGCGCCGTCCACGTCTCCCTCAGCGAGGACGGCGAGGGGGCGCTGCTCGAGTTCGAAAGCCCCTCGGAGGGCATGTGCTCGCGGCGCTACGACTTCGTCATCAACTGCACCGGCTTCGACCTGCTGCGCCAGCTGCGCGGGCTCTTCCCCGACGCCGTCCGCGACGAGGTCGAAGAACAGTGCGGCCCGCTCTGGGACAGCCCGCCGAAATTCGAGGTCCCGATCGGACGCGGCCTCGAACTCGAGGGGGTGCGGCCGCGGCTGCACATCCCCGGCCTCGGTGGCCTGCGGCAGGGCCCCGGCTTCGCCAACCTCGGCAGCCTCGGGCTCCTCGCCAACCGAGTCTTGCAACCGCTTCTGCGCGAAGTCGATCCCTCGTTTGCAGGGATCTCTGAAACGATGGAAGACAAATCCTTATTACTCGATTAGTGGGAGGAGACGGATGTCGATGCTGTCCAAATTGAAGGGGTGGTCGCTGCTCGTGCTGGCGCTGGCGGTCGGAGCGTTGGTGGCGGCGGGATGCGGCTCCTCCTCGTCCTCTTCCTCCTCGTCGAGCGCCAACCTCACCGGTGACGGCCAGCCGAACATCGACCTGGCCGGCAACCGCGAGGCGAAGAGCGAAATCGACAGCGGCAACGTCAGCCAGCTGAAAGAAGCCTGGTCGATGCCGGTCGAAGGCCAGGG
>DASTGL010000015.1:0-5217 GCA_035719145.1 Solirubrobacterales bacterium | reverse complement strand
GACTCGAGGAAGGCCTGGCTGGCCGGGTCGAGCTCCATCTCCTGCGGATCGACGACGACGTCGGCGTCCTCCATCTCCCCGAGCTCTTTGATCTCCGGGTTGGTGAAGGCGGCCTGGACGGGCCCGCGGCGGCCGAGGACGACGATCTCGCGGATCCCCTTGCGGTCGAGCATCTCGATCGCGTGGTCGGCGGTATCGGTCTGGCGCAGCTCGTGGTCGGTCAGCGCCAGCATCCGGGCGACGTCCATCGCCACGTTGCCGTTGCCGATCACCACGGCGCGCTCGCAGGAGAGGTCGAACTCGCGGTCGGCGTAGTCGGGGTGGGCGTTGTACCAGCCGACGAAGGCGGTGGCGGCGTGGCTGCCCGGGAGGTCCTCGCCGGGGATCCCGAGCTGGCGGTCGGTCTCGCAGCCGACCGTGAAGACGATCGCGTGGTAGAGCCGCTCGAGCTCTTCGACCTCGATGTCGTGGCCGATCTTGACGTTGCCGAAGAAGCGGAAGCCCTCGCGGGCGGCGGTTTTCTCGTAGACGCGGATCACCGACTTGATCTTCGGGTGGTCCGGGGCGACGCCGCCGCGGACCAGCCCGAAGGGGCTGGGGAGGCGGTCGAAGAGGTCGACCTGGGCGTGCAGGTCGCCGTCCTTGAGGATGTGCTCGGCGGCGTAGAAGCCGCTGGGGCCGGCGCCGACGATGGCGACGCGGAGGGGGGTCTCTTCAGTTCCGATCTTGCTCATGGGAGCGCGAAAGAATAGGGAAAGACGAAGCTCAGCCGAGCGCCGGGGCACCGGCGCCGACCGCGCTCGGGGTCCCGTCGAGGGCGTCGAGCGCCTTCGCGACCGACATCGCCACGCAGGTGAAGATCGGCGTCTCACGCTCGGTGTACTCGCTCGACTCGGTCGGCCGCAGCTCGTTGACGAGGTTGAGGAACTCACCTGGGTCGTCGCCCTCGAAGCAGACGACGAACTCCTGGTCGTCGATCCCGTAGGAGTAGGTCGTGTTGATCGTGATCTCCGGGTAGCGGCGGCCGACCTCGATGTGGCTTTTCATGATCCGGCCGCGCTCCTCCGGCGGCAGCCCGTACCAGCGCCGCTGCTTGACCATCGGGTAGAGGAAGAGGTACTTGCGTTCGCTGGTGCAGATCTCCGGCCTCGCGTCCTCGGCCGAGTAGGGCGACTGTTTCGTCATCGAGAGGAACGAGTGCGGGGTGGTCGTCCATTTCGCAAGCCCGCTCTGGCCGAGGACGACGTGGAAGGTGTGGATGTCGTTCAGGTTCGGGCTCTGCGTCAGCAGCACCAGGTCGACGTCGCCCCGCGTGCCTATGGTTGAGTAGGCGCGCAGCGAGCGGTCGACGGCGAAGTCCTCGCAGGCGGCGAGGAACTCCCGCTTGTCCGCCGCGCGGAGCTCCGGGTCCCGACGGCGCCAGGCTGGATCGATCTTGAAGAAGCTGAACTTGGCAAAGGTGCGATCGGCCATGGGAGCCACGATAGCGCTGCTCCTTGCGGGGCTGGCCCTGGCTCCGTCGCCGGTGGCGGCGAAGCCGCCCCGAGTGGTCCTCGCCTGGGTGCCGAGCCAGACGACGGTCCAGCGGCTGGCGGCGGCCGGGTTCTCGCCTGGGGTGATGAGCGCGGGCTTGGGGGCGGTGCCGGCGGAGCAGACTTACCTCGACGTGGGGCAAGGGAACCGCGTCTTCGATTCGCTCTACGACCGGCCGCTGCCGGAGCTGGATGGGGATCGCTTGCGCTGGTGGCGGGAAGTCGTGGAACGGGCCGAATCGGCACCGGCGGAGATCGTGCCCGGGCTGTTGCGGGCGACGCTGCGGGAAGCCGGGGTCGCGTCCCAGTTCATGGAAGTCCGCGCGGGCTCGCTCCGTCGGCTCTCAGCTGAAGGCCATCGCGATCTGCTGATCGCGGTCGCCCGACCTAGCGGCAACTCCGACGAGCCCCTTCCGATCGGAGTCGCCGGGGCGGGCTTCCACGGCAACCTCACCTCCGACAGCACCCGCACCGACGGTTACGTGCTCTCCACCGACGTCGCGCCGACGATCCTGCGGCACTTCGGGATCCCGGTGCCGAGCGAGATGTCGGGGCAGCCGATCCGCTCGGAGGGCTCGGTCGACCCGGCGGCGATCGATTCGCTGGTCGCGCGGATGGACGTGATCTCCTCGCGACGCGGGCCGGTGATCGGGCTCAACGTCGTTGTCTGGCTGGCCGCTCTGCTGATCGTCTCGCTGCTCAGCCGCGGCCGCCTGGCGCGACCGGGGGTGCGCATCGTCGGCCTGACGATCGTCTACCTGCCACTGGTCCTGCTGCTGGGGGCGGCGCTGGAACCGGGGGAGACGGCAGAACGGTTGCTGGTCCTGCTCCTCTCACCGCTGCTCGCGGCGGCGACGCTGACCGCGTGGCGCGGCTACCGCGCGCTCGCGGTCGCTTCGGCACTGAGCGTGCTCGCCTACGCGGTCGACGCGATCGCCGGCTCGCCGCTCACCTCGCTCTCGCTGCTCGGTCCCAATCCCGGTCTCGGGGTGCGCTTCTACGGGATCGGCAACGAGCTCGAGGCGCTCCTGGCGGTGCTGGTCGTCGCCGGCACCGGCGCGGCTCTGACCGGGTTCGCGAAGAGCGCCTCGGCCCGCGTTGCCGCGATCGGCTTCGTTGCCGTGGGGCTGGCTGCGGCCTTCGTCTTCGCCGCCGGGCGCTTCGGCGCCGACGTCGGCGCCGCGATCGTCTTCCCGGTCGGGGCCGTGGTCGCCGCCGTCGCGGTGGCCGGTCGCGGCAGGCGCATCGGGATCCTTGCGGTGGTTGCCGCTCCCTTCGCCGTCTTGGCACTGCTGGCCCTGATCGATCTCGTCAGCGGCGCCAACGCCCACCTCACCCGCTCGGTTCTCGACGCCGGCGGCCTGGGTGACCTCGCCGACGTCGCCCAGCGCCGCCTCCAGCTATCCGCCCACAGCTTCGGCCGCCCCGTCCTGCTGGCCTTCCTGCCGGTCGTCGTCGCGATCGCCATCGTCGCTTACGTCAAGCGCGACCGCCTGCGCGCCTGGCTGGAGGGAAGGCCGGCGATGCGCGCGGGGCTCCTCGGCGCGCTCGCGGCGACGGCGATCGGGACGCTCGCCAACGACTCAGGCGCGCTCCTGCTCGAGATCGGCACCGCCTACCTGCTCGTCTTCACCGGCTTCGCCTGGGCAGAGAGTTCGCAAACTCCGGGGAAAGCAGAGGAGTAGACGAAAAGTTACACTTACGTGCGCCACGCGTATGACTTTTCTTTCTAGCCTGGAGGCATGGAGGCGATGAGATCGACTTGGACCGATTCGCGGCTCGACGACCTGAACGGTCGCGTGACCGAGATTCGCGACGACGTCAGAGAACTTCGGGGCGAGGTGGCCGCCTTGAGGCGAGTCCTCATTCAGATCGGCTGGGGGCTGGCGGGGACGGTCGGCCTCGGCATGCTCGGCCTGGTCGGGACCGTTCTAGCGCTGGCTTGGCGCTGATTTCCCCGCCGCGCCTGCCGACCGATGATCTACTCTTGATCACCCGTGCGCATAGGTCTCGTCTCGCCATATTCCTGGTCCTACCAGGGCGGCGTGAACCGGCACGTTGAGGCTCTCGCCGAGGAGTTCCTCGGGCGTGGCCACGATGTCCGCGTCCTCGCTCCCGTCGACCCGCCTGGGCGGGTCAGCCGCGTCCTCCACCGGGCGCAGGCCGAACGCCGCGAGCTGCCCGACTACCTGGTCCCGCTCGGGAGGACCGCGGGGTTCGGCGCCAACGGCTCGGTCTCCAACCTGGCGCCCTTCCCTGCCGGCGGCGTCGTCGCCCCGCGACGGGCCGTCCGCGCCGGCGAGTTCGACGTCATCCACGTCCACGAGCCGCTGGTGCCGCTGGTCGGCTGGAACGCGACGCTCGGCGCCCACGACCCGGTCGTCGGCACCTTCCACGCCTACTCGACCAAGCCGCTGCCGAACTACATCGCCAACGCGGTCGGCGCCCGCCGCCTCTTCAACCGCCTCTCGGCCCGGATCGCGGTCTCCGAGGCCGCCGCCTGGACCGGCCGCCGCTGGTTCGGCGGCGAGTACACGATCATCCCCAACGGCGTCGACGTCGAGGCCGCCCCGAGCGACCCGGTGCCGAGCTCGGAGAAGCTGCGGATCCTCTTCGTCGGCCGCCCCGAGGAGCGCAAGGGCCTGCCGATCCTCCTCACCGCCTTCAACGCGCTGGTCGAGCACGTTCCCTGCACCCTGACGGTGATCGGGGCCGAACGCGAGGACGTGCTCCGCTACGTCGCCGATCCCGACCTGCTGCGGTTCATGGATATCCGTGGGCGGGTCTCCGGGCCGAGCCTCTGGGAGGAGCTGCACCGGGCCGACGTCCTCTGCGCCCCCTCGCTTTCGGGGGAGAGCTTCGGCATGGTCCTGACCGAGGCGTTCGCGGCGGGCACGCCGGTGATCGCCTCCGCCATCGCCGGCTACAACGACGTGGTCAGCGACGGCGTCGACGGGCTGCTCGTGCCCCCCGGCGACCCCCAGCGCCTGGCCGAGGAGCTGCAGCGGGTCCACCACGAGCCGGAGCGGCTGCGCGAGATGGGCGAAGCGGCTCGCCGCAGCGCCCAGCGCTACGCCTGGCCGCGGGTGGCCGACCAGGTGACGGAGGTCTACGAGCGCGCGGTCGAGGCGCCGAAGCCGGTGGCGGCGGGGGAGAAGTTCGCCCACTGGGCCGGGATCCGGCCCGCCGACGGCAACCCGAAGCGACCGGCGGAGCGGCTTCCCTCGCTCGATCCCGCGCCCGCGCAGGCGGGGAACCGGGGCCGCGCCGTCGCCCGGCGGGTCGGCCTCGGCGTCGCCGGGCTGCTCGGCATCGGCCTGACTGCCCTGGCCGCGAAGAAGATCGGGGTCGACAACGTCGTCGAAAGCATCGTCCGCTCGAACCTGACCTGGGTCCTGATCGCCTGCGCGCTGATGGCCAGCTCCCTCTTCTTCCGCGCCGCCTCCTGGTACTGGATCGCCCGCGCGGCGCTGCCGAACCGGCCGATCCGCCGCCGCGACGTCACCTCGGCGACGATGATCGGCGTGCTGATGTCGGCGACCCTGCCGGCCCGCCTCGGGGAGCCGGCGCGTGCCCTGACGCTGGCGCGGCGCAGCGGGCGGATGCGGGAAACCTTCCCGGTGCTGCTCGGGACCCTGGTCTCGCAGACGCTGCTGAACCTGATCGCCCTCGTCCTGCTCGGGGT
>DASTGL010000014.1:0-4390 GCA_035719145.1 Solirubrobacterales bacterium | reverse complement strand
TGGAGCTGGAGCTGACGGCGATCGAGCGGGTCTGGAGCGCCGGCCACGAGAACCTGCACGTGATGCTGCCCTTTGTGCGGACGCCGCGCGAAGTCGCCGCCTGCCGCGAGCTGTTCGAGCGCGCCGGCCTCTTCGCCCACCGCGGCTTCGAGCTCTGGGTGATGGCCGAGGTGCCCTCGGTCCTCTTCCACCTGCCGCGCTACGCGGAGCTCGGCGTCGCCGGGATCTCGATCGGCTCCAACGACCTCACCCAGCTCCTGCTCGGCGCCGACCGCGACTCCGAGCTCGTCGCCGAGGTCTTCGACGAGCGCGACGGCGCCGTGACCGAGTACATCTCCCAGCTGCTCGACCGCGCCCACGAGCTCGGCCTGCGGACCTCGATCTGCGGCCAGGCGCCGTCGGTCTACCCCGAGTATGCGGAGCTTTTGGTCCGCGGCGGGATCGAGGCGATCTCGGTCAACATCGACGCCGTCGACCGCGCCCGCCGTCTCGTCGCCGCCGCCGAGCACCGCCTTTTGCTCGAACACGCCCGACACGAAGGACGCCACAAAGGAGACCGGCGATGAAGGCCTACCAGTTGACCGAATGGGAACACCCCGCCGAGCTGCGCGAGGTCGACGTCCCCGAACCGGGCCCCGGTCAGGTCTTGGTCAAGATCGGCGGCGCCGGTGCCTGCCACTCCGACCTGCATCTGATGGAGTGGCCGCCTGGCACGCTCGGCTTCGACGTGCCCTTCACGCTCGGCCACGAGAACGCCGGCTGGGTCGCGGCGACGGGCGCCGGCGTCGAGGGCGTCGAGCTGGGCGAAGCCGTCGCGGTCTACGGGCCCTGGGGCTGTGGCCGCTGCCGTGCCTGCCGGCTCTCGGCGGAGAACTACTGCGAGCATCAGGCGGAGATCGGCGCCTTCGGCGGCGGCCTCGGCCTCAACGGCGGCATGGCCGAGTACATGCTGGTGCCGAGCCCGCGGCTGCTGCTGCCGCTCGGCGACCTCGACCCGCGCCAGGCGGCGCCGCTCTCCGACGCGGCGCTGACCCCCTACCACGCGATCAAGCGCTCGCTGCACCTGCTGGTCCCGGGCTCGACCGCGGTGGTGATCGGCGTCGGCGGCCTCGGCCACATGGGGGTGCAGATCCTGCGGGCGCTGAGCCCGGCCCGGATCGTCGCCGTCGACCTCTCCGACGAGCACCTGCGGCTGGCCGCCGAGGTCGGCGCCGACCACGAGGTCAAGGCCGGCGAGGGCGCCGCCGAGGAGATCCGCGAGATCACCAGGGGTCGCGGCGCCGAGCTGGTCGTCGACATGGTCGGCTCGGATGACTCGGTCGCGCTGGCGGCGGCGATCGCCAAGTTCGAGAGCCACCTGACGGTCGTCGGCCTGGCCGGCGGCAAATACGAGTTCGCCTTCGGGGCGGTGCCGTTCGAGGCGCAGCTCTGCATCCCCTACTGGGGGACCGCGGTCGAGCTGATGGAGTGCCTGGACCTGGCCCGCGAAGGCCGGATCCACGCCCACGTCGAGCACTTCAGCCTCGACGAAGCGCCGCGGGCTTACGAGAAGATGCGCGAAGGCCGCCTCGACGGCCGCGCGGTGATCAGCCCGAACGGGCAGTAGTAGACGCACGGCAATGTGAACCGAGTTCTCCCCGGATACCGGGGACAACTACCTATCGTCACTCGATCAGGACGCTCAGCAGTTCGACGTATTCGCGCAGGCGGTGGATCGCCAGGTAGTTGTCGATCACCCGCTGGCGGCCGGCCTCGCCCATCTCCTGCGCCCTGCCGGGGTCGCCGAGGATCGTCTCGATCGCCGCGGCGCAGGCGGCGAGGTCGCGCGGATCGTCGATCAGGAGCCCGGTCTCGCCGTCGACGACCTGGTCCTGGATGCCGCCGACGCGGCTGCCGACCACCGGCCGCCGCTTCCACATCGCCTCGGCGACGGTGAGGCCGAAGCCCTCGGCGATGCTCTTCTGCAGGACGACGTCGGCGCGGCGCTGGATCGCGTTGACCATCGCCCCGTTTTCTTCGATGTCGTGCATCGGCAGGCTGAAGAGGTGGGCGCGGCGGCGGCGCTCGGGGTCGAGCCCGCGCCACGTCTCGGCGGCTTCCTCGTAGACGGCGGCGCCCTCGGGGTCGTCGCTGACGCCGCCGGTGTCCGGGCCGACGAGGATCAGGTGGAGGTCGGGGTCGTCGAGATGCTCGGCCAGCATCCGCAGCAGCCCGACCGGGTCCTTCAGCCGGTCCCAGCGCGAGACCTGCGCCACGACTTTCGCCTCCTCGGGAACGTGTTCCTCCTGCAGGGCCGAGGCCTTGCGCTCGACCCGGCCGGGGGTGCCGTCGGTGCGCTCGAACACCGGGGCGCCGGCGAGGCCGTCGGGGATCAGCTCGATCTCTTTCAGGATCGAAGAAGTGGTCTCCGGCGCGAAGTCCTGGTTCTTCGGCGAGAAGGGGTCGATCACCGGCGGCATGCACCACACCTTCTGCCGGTCGAGGCCGTCCCAGACGTAGTCGTGGCGGGAGAAGACGTAGGCGCTCGCCTGCTCGACGTAGGGTCGGAGGAAGTCCCAGGCGCCGCGGACGATCTCGTTCGGGTGGTCGACTCCGATGTGGCAGCGCCAGACGACCTTCAGACCGCGCTCGCGCAGCGCCGGGACCATCCCCGCCGTCTGCGGGTCGTGCAGGTAGACGACGTCGCCGGGTTGCATCTGCGGGGCGAGCGCGTCGCTGTTGGCGCGCAACGCCGCCTCGTAGAGCGCCCGCTCCTGCTCGCCGAGCTCGCCGCCGTCGCCGGCGTCCCCGTGGAGGTGGTTGTGGAGGCGCTTGGTGACGGCGAAGAACTCCGGGCCCTCGCGCAGTACCACCCAGCGCACGTCGACCCCGGCATCGCGGGCATAGGGGAGGAGGCAGCGCAGCATCTCGGCGACGCCGCCGCCGCGCGCGGTCGAGCTGATGTTCCAGATCGCCCGGCCGGCGAAGCGCTCTTTCGCCCAGCGCGCCGCGGCCTCCAGCTCCTCGTACTCGTCGGGCAGCAGCGAGCGGTAGCGCTCGATCGGCTCGGCGAAGATCGGGACGAATTTCGGGTCGGCCATAGCTGCGTGCTCAAAGATTCCAGTAGTGGGAGACGTGAGAGGCGGCGCGGGAGGTGACGAGCGGCTCTGGCGCCGCCGAGACCGCCTCGCCCTCGCCGGCAAGCGCGGCCATCGTCGCCACGGTCGAGGCGGCCAGGGCGGCGAGGTCGTAGCCGCCCTCGAGCACGGCGCCGACGGGGGCGCCCCAGCCCTTCGCCGCGTCGCGGACCTGGCAGGCCATCTGCGCGAAGGACGAGGTCTCCAGGCGGCACTCGGCGAGTGGGTCGTCGCGGTGGGCGTCGAAGCCGGCGGAGATCAGGACCAGCTGCGGCTCGAACTCGGCGGCGGCCGGGAGGACGATGTGCTCGAGCAGGGAGAGCCAGACGTCCTCTTCGCTGCCGGCCGGAACCGGCAGGTTGACCGTGAAGCCCTCGCCCGCGCCGGAGCCGGCGTCGGCGAGGGCGCCGGTGCCGGGGAAGATCCCGCCCTGGTGGATGCTGGCGAAGAGGACGTCGGCGCGGCGGCGGAAGATCTCGGCGGTGCCGTTGCCGTGGTGGACGTCCCAGTCGACGATGAAGACGCGCTCGAGGCCGAGCTCGGCGAGCGCCAGGGCGGCGGCGACGGCGACGTTGTCGAAGAGGCAGAAGCCCATCGCCCGCTCCGGCTCGGCGTGATGGCCGGGCGGGCGCACGGCGCAGAAGCCGAGGTCGGCGTCGCCGCCGAGGAGGTTGCGGACCATCTCGCAGGCGCCGCCGGCCGCGCGCAGGGCCGCCTCGTAGGAGGCTTCGCCCGCGAAGGTGTCGGCGTCGAGCGGGCCGCCGCCGGAGCGGCAGAGCTCGCGAATGCGCTCGACGTGCGCGCGCGGGTGGACGAGCGTCAGCTCCTCCTCGCTGGCGCGCGGCGCCTCGCGCCGCTCCCAGCCGAGCCACTCGCGCTCGGCCAGCGCCGCCTCGATCGCTCGCAGCCGCTCCGGCTGCTCGGGGTGCCCGTAGAGCCCCTGCCGCGGATCGTGCTCGAGGCAGGCGGGGTGGCTGAAGTAGAGGCTCTCTCCCATGCGCCGCCACAGTATCCACGCGGCGTTCGTCCTTTCTAGCCCAGAGGGCGAAAAAGGACGAACGCCGGTCTAGGATCGGACGGTGAGCAGCGGGTACCCCGCCCACCGGGAAGCCGACGTCGTCCTCCGCGACGGCTCGACCGTGCATCTGCGGCCGGTCCGTCCCGAGGACGAGCCGACGCTGGGCGAGTTCTTCGCCAGCCTCGACCCGCAGTCCCTCGCCTTCCGCTTCTTCTCCGGCGCCGTCGACGTCGGGCGGGCGGCGGCGACGCTCGCC
>DASTGL010000013.1:0-3259 GCA_035719145.1 Solirubrobacterales bacterium | reverse complement strand
CGGCAAGCTCGACGGCGACGTCGAGCTCTTCCCCGACTACTTCGCGACGATCCTCGCCGAGTTCGAGCGCGACCCCCGGCTCGGGATCGCCGGCGGCGTCGTCCTCGAGCGCCGCGACGGCGAGTGGGAGGAGGCGCCGAGCGCGCCCGAACACGTGCGCGGCGCCCTCAAGCTCTACAGCCAGGAGTGCTTCGCGGCGATCGGCGGCGTCCGCGAGCAGCTCGGCTGGGACGGGGTCGACGAGGTGACCGCCCGCATGCGTGGCTTCGAGACGCGCTCTCTCCCCGCCGCCCGCGCCTATCACCACCGCCACACCGGCAGCGCCGACGGGCGCCTGCGTGGGCACGTGCGCTGGGGCGAGGCGCACTGGATCCTCCACCACGGCGTCGTATGGACGCTGCTGCGGGCCGGCAAGGTCGGCCGGATCGAGCCCCGAGGAGCATCCGCCGCCGCCTATCTCTACGGCTACGGCCGCGCCGCGATGCGCCGCGTCCCCCGGGTCGAGATCGAGGGCTACCGGGAGTTCGTCCGCGCCGAGCAGAGCCGGCGCATGCGGCTGCGCCTCGGGGGATGAAAGAAGGACGACCCGGGGACCGTTCTTTGTTCGCCGCACGAGTAATCCCCTGGTCTTGAACGATGGAACTCGCACGCACCCTCAAAACCCTCTGGTTCCGCCGGCGCCTGGTCGCCCTCGGCGCCGTGATCGCGATGATCGCGGCGCTGCTCAGCGTCTACAGCGTCGGCCTCGTGCCGCCCTCGCTGACCAGCCGCACCAACGTCTTCGCCACCGCCTCGACCCAGCTCCTGGTCGACGCGCCCAACTCGGCCTTCGCCGACCTCGAAAACGACCTGACCCCGCTGGAGACCCGGGCCAGCGTCTTCGCCCGCTTCCTCGCCAGTCCGGCCGCGACCGAGCTGATCGCCCGTGACGCCGGCGTCCCGGCCGACTCGATCGAGGCCCAGGGGCCCTACGACATCAACCTGCCGACGATCCAGCAGGAGCCGACCTCGGGCCAGCGCAGCTCTCAAATCATCGGCGAGGGCGCGCTCTACCGCCTGCGCTTCGAGAACAACCCGGTGCTGCCGATTGTCTCCGTCTTCGCCCAGGCGCCAACCAAGGACGAGGCGATCGCCCTCGCCGAGGCCGCGCCGACCGCCCTTAGCTCCTACATCGCCCGCCTGCAGGCGCGCCAGAACACTCCGCTTAACCGCCGCGTCGTGATCCGTGAACTCGGCAAAGCCGACGGCGGCGTCGTCAACCAGGGGGCCAATCTCCAGATCGCCATGCTCGTCTTCTTCGTCGTCTTCGGTGCCTGGTGCATGCTGCTGATCCCGGCCCAGACCCTGGCCCGAGGCTGGCGCGAGGCGGAGGTCTACGAAGGCGGCCTGAGGGACCTCGCCCGCAAGGGCGACCACGAGCGGGTGCCCTGATGCCGAGCCGCGCCGGCGCGGCCGGGAGTTGGGGCGAGGACGCCTGGCCGCACACGCGGCGGCCGCTGCCATGGCTCTTCGCGGCGTTCCTGGCGATGATCTTCCTCGTCCCCTTCGACGCGGTCCACCTCAAGGTCTCGCTTCCCTTCAGCTCCGACCTCGATCGCTTCCTGGTCACCGCGATCGTCGGCGTCTGGCTGGTCGGGACCGCCGTGCACAAGCAGCAGACGGTGGAACGGCTGCGCCCGGCCGGCTGGGCGGCCGGGATGCTCGCCTTCCTGGCCGTCGCCGTCATCAGCATCGCCTTCAACGTCGAACGGATCACCAACCTCGGCGAATGGAGCGACGCCCAGAAACACCTCGCCGTCCTCTTCTCGATGGGCGCGGTCTTCGCGATCGTCGCGCTCAACCTGCGCGCTTCCGAGCTGCGCGCCTTCTCGATCCTGATCGTCCTGCTGGCGATCGTCACCGCCACCGGCACGATCTACGAGAAGAAGACCGGCTACAACGTCTTCTACGAAGTCTCCGGGAAGGTCTTCTCGCCGATCGCCGACGTCGACCACTCGCCGACCGAAGTCAACCCGAACCCGGCAACGACGCCGCGGCCGACGATCACCGGGCCGACCCGGCATGCGCTCTCGGTGACCTCGATCCTCGGCATGGCGCTGCCCTTCGCGGTCGTGCTGGCGGCGATCACCCCGGCCTGGCGAAGGCGCCTGCTCTGGGGCGTCGCCGCCTGCCTGATCATCGCCGGGGCGCTGATCACGCAGCGCAAGTCCGGTGCCGTGGTGCCGGCGATGGCGCTGCTCGTCCTCTTCGTCCTGCGGCCGCGCCAGCTGCTGCGCCTGGCTCCGTTCGGGATCGTGGCGCTGGCGGTCGCGCTGGCGGTGACGCCGGGGATCTTCAGCACCGTGCGCGAGCTCGGCCATACCTCCGAACAGGACTCGACCGCCGGCCGCACCTCCGATTACCCGGCGGTCGTCCCCGACCTGCTGACCCGGCCGGTGATCGGTCGCGGCTACGGCACCCTGGACTCCGAACGGGTCGACACCTACCGGATCTTCGACAACGAGTACCTGGGGCAGCTGTTCCAGGTCGGCGCCCTCGGGCTGCTCGCCTTCATCGCGATGATCGTCACGCCGCTGATCGTCGCCCGCTCGGTCCTGCGCTCCGACGACCCGGTCCGTGGGCCGCCTGCCCTCGCCGCCGGCGCCGCCTGTGTCGCCTTCGGCGTCGCCTGCGCCCTCTACGACATCCTCACCTTCCCGCAGGCGCCGTACCTGTTCCTGTTCATGGCGGCGATGTGCGTCTGCGCGGCCTCGGTCGAGGTGCCGGCGGGCTGGGTCGCGAGGATGCCGCTGACGCGACGGCGGGAGGCTTTGGCGTGAGCGGGGAGCGCCCCGACATCAGCTTCGTGATCGTCACCCACAACGGCTGCGAGATGGCCTTGCGGACGCTGCGCTCGGCGCGCGCTGCGCTCGGCGGGGTGCGGGCGCAGTGGATCGTCGCCGACAGTGCCTCGAGCGACGGCACCCCGGAGGCGATCGAAGCCGCGTTCGACGACATCGAGGTGCTGCGCGTCCCCAACCGCGGCTTCGCTGCCGGCAACAACGCCGGCATCGCCTGTGCCGAGGGCCGCTACGTGCTGCTGCTGAACCCTGACATCGAAGTGATCGAAGGCGACTTCGGCAGGCTGGTGCGGGCACTCGACTCGCGCCCCGACGTCGGCATCGCCAGCGTCATCCAGCGCGGCGCCGACGGCGCCTTGCAGTTCACGATGCGGCGCTTTCCCACGCCCGCCCGCGACCTCGGCGAGTCGCTCTTCGCC
>DASTGL010000012.1:0-21006 GCA_035719145.1 Solirubrobacterales bacterium | reverse complement strand
AGCGAGTAGGAGCCGAGGCAGCCGCCCTCGGTGGTGCCGCCGACGCCGACCACGTGCGGCCCGGTCGCCGGCTCGGAGACGCAGCCCTCGGAGCCGAGGTTGCCGGCGGAGGCGACCGTGACGATTCCGGCGAGGTAGGCCTCCTTCAGCGCTTCGTCGACCATCGGCACCCGCTTGCCGCAGGGGAAGTTGAAGCTCATGTTGATCACGTCGGCATCGTGGGCGATCGCGAAGCGGATGCCGCGGGCGATCGCCAGCGCGTTGCCGCGGCCGCCGCGGTCGAGCACCCGGACCGGCATCAGCTTGGCGCCGTAGGCGAGCCCGGTGAGGCCGAAGGCGTTGTCGGTCTTCTCGGCGATCGTGCCGGCGACATGGGTGCCATGGCCGTTTTCGTCCAGTGGCAGGCGGTCGTGGCTGACGAAGTCGTAGCCGGGGACGAACTGGCCGGGGCCGAAGTCGGGGCTGCGCTGGAAGGTGGTCCCGAAGGAGCGATAGGCGACGCCGCTGTCGAGCACCGCGACCACCTCGCCTGCACCCCCGGGGCGGCCGGCGTCGATCAGATTGCGCCAAGCGGCTGGTGCGTCGACCCCGCCCGGCGAGAGCGGCAGCGCCGCGGTTTCGGTCCCTTCGGGGGCGAGGAAGTTCCACTGCTTGTAGACCCACTTGCCCACTTCTGCGGCGCTCGCGACCGCTTCGATCGATCCCGAGTCGCTCGGGTCGTAGGGGGCGGCTGACGCCGTGGCAACGTAGTTGGGCTCGGCGTAGACGACGCGCGGGTTCTGCCGCAGAGCGGCGGCGGTCTGCCGCACCCCGGCTCCCGCGGGAAGCGACAGCGCCCGCCCGAGCCGCTGCCCCTTCAACTTGACCAGCAGCTGCCGCGGCGCGAACTCATGGGCGGGCGCAACCGCCGCCGCCGCGGCGCCGGCCGGCATGGCAATCGCGCCAAGGGCAGCGGCCAGGGGCAGGAGGGTTCGCAGAAGTCGTCTCATCGTTTGTCTCGGCCGCCCGCCGCACCCCCGCGTCCGGCTGGCTCACGTGACAACACCGCGCCGCCGCGGAAGTTGCCGGCGGACATACTCCCCGATCGTGGAGCTCGGCAATTCCCATCCGCCCGACGCCGCCTTCCACGCCGAGGCGATGGCGGTCGCGCTCGCCGAGGCGCGGGCGGCCGAGGGCCACGGTGACGTCCCGATCGGCGCCGCGATCTACTGCGACGGCGAGCTCCTATCCCGGGCGGGGAACGAGCGCGAGCTGCGCAAGGACCCGACCGCCCACGCCGAGGTGCTGGCGATCCGCGCCGCCGCCGAGCGCCTCGGCGGCTGGCGACTGCCGGGCACCACGCTCTACGTGACCCTCGAGCCCTGCGCGATGTGCGCCGGGGCGATCGTCCTCGCCCGCATCCCGACCGTCGTCATCGGCGCCCCCGACCCGAAGGCCGGCGCCGCCGGCAGCGTCCTCGACGTCCTCGCCGAGCCGGCCCTCAACCACCGGCCCGAAGTGATCAGTGGGGTGCGAGAAGAGGAATGCGCCGCCGTCTTACGCGAGTTCTTCGCTCTCAGGCGCTAGCTAAGGAGGACGTGAGGGCGGGTCCCCCAGGCTAATTACGGACACATGAGCCATTTATAATGGACACATGACCGAACTAGGGGCGCTAGCCGAACAGATCGGCGTGAGTGAGCGAACCCTGCGTCGCGCCTTCAACCAGGGGACGCTGCGGGCCGAGCGCCCCACGCCTCGAAAGTTGACGCTTGGCAGCAACGAGAAGCGGTATCTCCGCCGCTCCTGGAAACTCCTCGCGGGCTTGCGCGAAGCGCTGCGGACCGAGCAGAACGTGCGTTTCGCCCTGCTGTTCGGTTCGGCCGCCCGGGGAGATGACGACGAGGGAAGTGACGTGGATCTGATCGTCGAGATGCGCGATCCTTCGCCGGTCCGGATCGTGGACCTGGAGTTGAAGCTCGAAAGGCTGCTCGGTCGGCGCGTCGACGTGCTAACGCTGAAGGATGCCGGGGCCAATCCGGTGCTTATGGCCGAGGCAGTGACGGACGGCCGCACCATCATCGACCGCGAGGAACGCTGGATTAGGCTCAGCGCGGAAGCGGAGGCGATGGAATCCCGCGCCCAAAGACACCTGCGCGATCGCAGCCGCAGTGCCCTTGCCGGAATCAGTCGACTCTTCACCGAGGCTTGAGTGTCAAAGAGGCTGCGCAGCGAGATCATCGACCGCCTCGATGGCTTTCCCGATGAGATCCTGGCGCTCGAAAGCGCGATGGAGGAGTTCGGCGACAGCTTCGGGCTGGAGGAGTTCAAACCAGCCTTTGAAAAGAAGAAAGGGATCAAGGCTTACAACAAAGTGCAGGCCGTCGAACGGGCCTTTAGTCGGGTGCAGAACTACGTGGTCGAGCTTGCGGAAAGGGGATGCCGCCTGGCGGAGCTGGAGCTTCCCAACACGCACGAGGGGAGCTCGGCGCGGGCCATTGAGGCGTTGAAGGATGCCGGTGTGATCGACGCTGCGCTCTGTCGAAATCTGAAGCGGGTCCAGAAAGCGCGGTCGGATGTCGAGCACGACTATCCGGGAATGAGAGCCGGCCGGCTCCATGCGGCGATCGCGTTAGGGCTCCCAAGCGCTCGAGGGTTCATCCGCTCATACGTCCCATGGATCGAGCCTCTCTTGGCATAGGCCTCTGGGGTCCGCGCCAGGGAGCGGAGAGGGTGGGATTCGAACCCACGAGGCGGGTTAACCCCGCCCACGCGATTTCCAATCGCGCTCC
The DNA here is from genome assembly GCA_035719145.1 of Solirubrobacterales bacterium. GTDB lineage: Bacteria > Actinomycetota > Thermoleophilia > Solirubrobacterales > 70-9 > VAYN01. The sequence continues at coordinate 18,238 of DASTGL010000012.1, read as the reverse complement.
TTAAGCCACTCGGACACCTCTCCGGGTTCACACAGGGTATTCGCTTCGCCTTGAACTGCTCGTTCGGCGCCCCGGCCCCCGCTCGTTGCGGCAGATACTTACTAAGAATACTGGCGAGTACTTGATGGAAACTCTATACTCAAGAACGTAATGGAGTGTCTGACTTGAGCTTCGTTACAAGCGTGGGAGGGCCGGCATTTCTTGGCCGATGATGCCGGCCCTCTCCTCCTCCGTGCAGCCCTGTCCGAAGAACCGCTGTGTTGGAAAAGGATACTGATCTAAGCCTGACGCAGGGCCGGGATCGAAGGTCGCAGCGGTACCGGTCCTGCCTCGCGGTAGTCCTCGAGCGAGACGACGATCGCCTCCTCGCCGGCGAAGGGGGTGGTGGGACGGTGGCCGCGCAGCCGCTCGTGCGTGCAGACGACGTAGCACCACTCCATCAGCATCAGCCGGGCGTCGGGGTCGATCTCGAGGATCGTCGCCCCGATCAGGTGCTTCCCCTCGGCCTCGCGGCAGGTCCGCACTTCCACTTTGGCGGCGACCTCGTGCATCGCGCCGCGGGCGTCGGCCAATTGCAGGAGGACGGCGGGTTCGCTGCCGAGCTCCAGCGGCGCCTCGGCGACGAGGCCGACCCCGGCGGCCGAGGCGTCGACGAGACGGGCGGGGGTATGGGCCTCGGCGCTGTAGACATGCGCTTCGGCATCGCCCTCGAAGCGGTAGACGAGGCGCCGCTGGCGCCGACGCATCACCGCCGAGCTGGTTGCGAGGAGCCGCCGCAGCTCGTAGAGGCCCAGCAGCGGCACCACCACGGCGGCGATCCCCGGCATGTCGGGCAGCGGCCCGACGCCGGCCAGATCGAGCAGCCGCATCAGCGTGCCGGTCGCCAGCAGGACGGTGCAGAAGAGGACCAGGTGGAGCTTGCGCAGCGAGTCGAAGCCGCCGCCGTCGCGCCCCTGCTTCGGCGTCACCTTGAAGGCGGTGCGGCCTGGCCGGAAGATGCAACGCAGTGCCCGCGTGTAGATCTCCATCGTCAGCAGCTCGTAATGGGCGCTCTCGGGGATCCGCATGTAGCCGCGGGCGAGGGCGGCGCCGGCGCTGAAGTTGAGGACGACCGAGGGCAGCCAGAGCGCCGCCAGGGCGACGACGCTGATCTTCATCGGCAGCGCTCCGGTCCAGAGGACGGCGCCGAGCGTCAGTAGGAGCAGCAGGCGCATCGGCGGCGCCAGGTAGGCGAAGAGGCTGGCGAGGAACGAGAGCCGCTGCTTCGGGCTCAGCGTCTTCGCCCGCAGCGGCGACTCCGGCAGCGTGAAGACGGCGAGGTTGCCGCGCGCCCAGCGGTCGCGCTGCAGCAGGTAGCCGTCGAGGTCGTGGGGGGCGAGGCCCTGGACGAGGACCTCGTCGTGGTAGCGGGTGCGCCAGCCGTGGCGCAGCAGCCGGATCGTCGTGTGGAAGTCCTCGGCGATCGTCTCGGTGGCGACGCCGCCGATCTCCAGCAGAGCGTGGCGGTTGATCAGCGCCGCCGAGCCGCACCAGTAGGCGGCCCCGTGGCGGTCCTTGCCGGGGCAGACGACGCGGTAGAAGAGCGACTGCTCGTGGCGGCCGACGCGGTAGTGCTGGACCGAGTCGTGGTTGAAGAAGTCGTGCGGCGTCTGCACGATCGCCATCCGCTCGTCGTCGAAGTAGCCGACCAGCGCGTCGAGCGCGTCGGGCATCGGCACGTGGTCGGCGTCGAGGATGAAGACGAGGTCGCCCTCGGTCCGCGGCAGCGCCGCGTTCAAGTTGCCGGCCTTGGCGTGGGCGTTCCCCTCCCGGGTCAGGTAACGGGCGCCGGCCAGCTCGGCCAGCTTCTCCATCTCCGGGCGCCGGCCGTCGTCGAGCAGATAGGTGGTGTGGGGGTAGGTGAGCGCGCGGCAGCCGGCGAGCGTCGCCATCACCACCTCGGCGGGCTCGTCGTAGGTGCAGACGTAGACGTCGACGTTGCGGCCCGGCGTGGTCGCCGGGCGCTCGGCAGCCGGCCGGGACCAGGAGAACCAGGTGAGGATGCCGAGCGCGTAGAGACCGTAGACCTCGGTCGCCAGCAGCATCGCGAAGAGGACCGGGTTGGCGCCTTCGCCGCTCCAGCCGATGCGCCAGGTGAGGTAGCCGACCCCCCAGGTGAGGGCGAGCAGAGCCAGCGTCCGCAGCAGCCAGGGCCGCCGGTCGAAGAACTGCCCGAGCCTCGTTTGCTCGCCGCTCGTCACACGGCTTCTTCGGCTGGCAGGGCGAAATCCTTGAACCGGGCAAGGGGTCCGCGCCGCCCGTCCTCGACCCCGCTCAACGTCTTCGCGGCCGCCGCTCCGTAGAATCCGCCGTCCCGCGGAGGGGTGCCGGAGTGGTTGAACGGGGCGGTCTCGAAAACCGTTGGCCGTCGTAAGGCGGCTCGTGGGTTCGAATCCCACCCCCTCCGCCTCACAGTTCTGCGAGGCGGAGTTTCTAGGCGGACTGTGGGTTTTGCGGCGGGTCTGCAGCCGCTGCAAAAGATTGCAGTTTTAACTTGCAGGGATTTCGGGTATTAGGTGCTGTTTGGGACTGGACTGGCTGGCCAGCAGGCCAGTTGCTTTGACCATTATTAAGCAGCTTTTACGGGACTAACGCAGACTAAATTGCGCTGTACTTTGTGTCCAATTTTAGTACTCTGGACTTAGTTGACCGCGAACGCTTCATCCGCCGCCTCATGACCCTCGTAGGGAAGAACCACGAAGTACATCAGCGAGGGCAGAAGGCCATCGAGTTGGTCGTACTCCCGTCTGCAGAGGCGGGAGTAGAGAAGCGATTCGACGCCGCCGACTATGCCCGCGGCCGTGACCGGGGTCTGCGGCGGCGGTTCGGGCAGCAGCTCCCGGGCCTCTTCGTCGAGGCACCGCGCGAACTCGTCGAGCAGCTGGACCCGGCGCTTGACCGCGGCTTCGCTGGCGGCCCGCGCCTCGACGATCAAGGTGCGGGCGGTGTCGGGTTCGCGGCCGGCGAAGCCGAGCAGCGCTTCGAGGCCGCAACGGACCCGGTCGCGCCAGACGTCGCCGCCCTTGGCGACGGCTGCGTGCATCTTCTTGCGCAGGCGCGCGGCACTGGTGTCGAAGGCGGAGAGGAAGCAGTCCTCTTTGTTGGAGAAGTGCTCGTAGAAGGTCGGCCGGGAGACGCCGGCGCGGTCGATCACGTCTTGAACGTTGGTTTCCAGGTAGCCGAGCTCGGCGGCGGCGTTCAGCATCGCCACGATCAGGCGCTCGCGCTGGATCGAGCGGACCAGGTCCGGAGGGAGCCTGCGGGCGCCGGACGGGAACTTGCCGCTGCTGTTCGCAAGCAGCTCGAGGGCGGCCTCGACCTGCTCGGCCGGCCAGTCGTCACCGATCGCCGCGAGGAGGGTCTCTTGGCTCAGCTGAATTCGATCGAAGGACACCGAGAAACTCACAAGTTTGCATTAAAAACAACACAAGTTTTCTCAAGGTACCAGAACAAAGGTGCAGGACGCGCGCCATTGGGCGCCCCGCCGGGTCCCCGAGATCCGTGCCTGAGTGCGGAAGGGGGGAGTCGATGAGCGCGATGCGCCCGGAGCTCCCGCGCGAGTTCGTCGCCGGTCACAAGCGGCGGCGGATGATGGACGCCGTTTCCGAGCTGACCGCCGAGCAGGGTTACGAGGCGACCAAGATCGCCGACATCGTCCGCCGCGCGGCGGTGGCCCGGAAGACGCTCTACGACAACTTCGACGGCAAGGAGGACCTCTTTCTCTCGGCGGTCGGGGCGACGATCGAGGAGATGCGGGTCGCCGTCGAAGAGGCCTGCGAACGAACCGACTCGCCGGAGGACCAGGTCGTCGCCGGGCTCGAGGCACTGCTCGAGTACATCGCCGCACACCCGGCCGCGACCCGGATGACCATGGTCGAGTCGATCTCGGCAACCCGCAGTTCCGCTCGCCTCTACGACGCCGGGATGCGCGATTTCGTGCAGCTCCTGCGCAACAGCGCCCTCGACGGCAGCGACCTGCCGGAGACGATCGAGGAATCGCTGGCCGGCGGGGTCGCCTGGATCCTCCAGCAGCAGATCCGGCGCGGCGAGGCCGAGCGGGCCGGCGAGCTGCTGCCCGAACTCTCGCAGTTCGTTCTTTCACCGTACCTCGGTGTAGGAGCGACCGCGCGGCGAAAGTAACAGTACGGTGGCAGACTCCATTGGGAAATGGAGCGGCTACCACGGGGAAGGCATGGGCTCTCGCCCGAGTTCGTCGCGCGCAATCAGCGCGAGCGGCTGATCGCCGGCCTCACCGAGGCCCTCTACGAGGTGGGGTATCAGAAAACCACCGTGTCACTGATCGGCCGGCGCGCCGCCGTCTCCAAGAGTGACTTCTACAAGCACTTCGAGAGCAAGGACGACTGCTTCATCGCCGCCTATGAAGCGGCGGTCGCGGAGATCAGGGGGTGCGTAGCCGAGTCGTGCGAGGGCGGTGCGGGCTCGCCCTGGCCACTTCGCGTCAGCAGCGCGACTGAGGCCCTGCTGGCCTTCCTCGCCGCCCGCCCGGCTCTGGCCAGCATCGTCCTGGTCGAAGGGCTGCGCGCCGGCCCCGGCGTCTATGACCGTTACCAGGCGGCGCTGGAGTCCTTCGTCGGGCTCCTGCGCGAGGGCGCGCCGGCCGGCCCAGCTGGGTCCGAGGTGCCGGAGGCGACCGACGAAGCCGTGGTCGGCGGGGTGGCCTCGATGCTCGGGCGCCGCATCCTCGGCGGCGAAGCCGAGCGACTGGACCAGCTATTTCCGGAGATTCTCGAGTTTGTCCTCTCCGCGCACCTCGGTGTGGAAGAGGCGCGGCGAATAGTCTCCGCTGGATGAGCGAGGCGACGAGCGGCGTCCTTCCTTCGCAGGCGCTGAACCGGGCGATCGAGGACGAGTGGGTCAGTTCCGGCGACTACCGGATCCGGCCCGAGGCGGTGCAGCCGGCGAGCATCGACCTGCGGCTCGGCGACTTCGCCTGGGCGCTGCGCTGCTCCTTCCTCCCCGACGTCGAGTCGACCGTGGAGGAAAAGATCGACGGCCTCGCCTTCCAGCGGGTCGACCTGCGCGACGGCGCCGTGCTGGAGCGCGACCGCCCCTACCTGGTGCCGCTCTTGGAGGAGCTCGACCTGCCCGAGGACGTGCGCGGGAAGGCGAACCCGAAGAGCTCGACCGGCCGGCTTGACGTCTTCACCCGGGTGATCACCGACCGCCACCACCGCTTCGACGACATCCGCGCCGGTTACCGGGGCAAGCTCTACCTGGAGATCGTGCCGCGTTCGTTCGCGATCCAGGTGAAGGCGGGGCTCTCGCTGAACCAGCTGCGGCTCTCGCGCGGGGACGTCCGGCTCGGCGACGACGACATCCGCGAGCTGCAGGACGAGTTCCCGCTGCTCTACCTCGATTCGCACGCGCTTCGCCAGTCTGAGCTGGCGGTCTCGGATGGTCTTTTCCTCAGCCTCGACCTCTCCGGGCCGACCGACCGCGTGGTCGGGTACCGGGCGAAGAAGAACAGCCTCCCGGTTGACCTCTCGCGGATCCGCGCCTACCGCTGGACCGACTACTGGGACCCGGTCTACCCCGAGCCGGGCGGCCGCGTCGTCCTCGAGCCGGAGATCTTCTACCTGCTGCTCTCGGCCGAGGGCGTCTGCATCCCGCCGCAGATCGCCGCCGAGATGATGGCCTACGACCCGACCGCGGGCGAGCTGCGCACCCACTACGCCGGCTTCTTCGACCCGGGCTTCGGTTACGACCCCGAGGGCGGGCGGCACGGCAGCCGCGCTGCGCTCGAGGTCCGCGCCCGCGACGTCTCCTTCATGGTCGAGCACCGCCAGCCGGTCTGCAAGCTCGGCCTCGAGCGGATGGCGGCTCCGGCCGAGAGCCTTTACGGCGCCGGACTCGGCTCCAACTACCAGGGCCAGGTGACGATGCTGAGCAAGCATTTCGAGGAGCAGACGGCTTCGGTGGGAGCGGCGGCGGACACCCCGCCCAAAACGCGCGCCTAGCGACGCGCTTGAGTGTTTCGGGAGGGACTACCGGCCCTCCCGCCATCAGCTTGGGGAGGGGGTGAGTTCGCGTAGGAGGGACTGGACCCGTCGCCGTCGTTGCAGCAGCTCGTCTTCTAATTTCTTGATCTCGCCGCGGCGGCGGCGGACCAGATCTAGCTGGCGGCCGGTGTAGGTGAGGGATTGCTCGAGGATCTCGCGGCGGCGGACCGGGTCGTCGACGCCGCCGTGCCACTCGCGCCGCAGCTCCGCTCGCGCGCCCTCGGCCTCGACCAGCTCCTTCAGCTCCTCAAGCGAGATGCCGAGCAGGTCCTTCAAGCGCAGCAGCTCGGTCAGCCGCTCGACGTCGGCCTCGGCGTAGGTGCGGTGGGACCGGGCGGGGCGCTCCCGCGAGCCGGGCAGCAGCCCGATCTCCTCGTAGTAGCGGATCGTCCGCGGCGTCGTGCCGGCAAGCTTGGCGACCTCGCCGATCCGCAGCTCGCCGCTCATGGCGCCGTCCGCACCTCCGTCGCGATCGCCTCGGCGGGCGCGTGCTTGGGCCGCAGCAGCGAGACGCCGGCCCCGATCACCGAGGTGGCGGCGAGGACCCAGAGCGCCTCGTGCATGTTGTGGATGAAGGGATCGAGCTGGGCGCTGGAGAGGCCCGAGGCGAGGCCGGAGAAGATCGCGAAGAGGACCTCTTTCGGGATCGAGTTGGTGACGATCGCGAGGACGAAGGCGATCGAGATCACCGCACCGGTGTTCTGCAGCATCGTGCGGGCGCCGGCGGCGATCCCGCGTCGCTCGACCGGCACGGTGCCCATCATCGCCGCCGTGTTCGGCGAGTTGAACATCCCCGAGCCGATCCCGACCAGGGCCAGCCAGAGGCCGCTCTCCCAGTAGGGCGAGTCGGCCTGCAGGGTGGTCATCAGACCGAGGCCGAGGGCGGTGACGAGCATCCCGGAGGCGGCCAGCGTGCGGGAGCCGTGGCGGTCGGCCCAGATGCCGGCCAGCGGCGAGGAGACGAGCATCCCGATCGCCATCGGCGCCAGTTTGATCCCGGCGGCGATCGGGTCGTCGCCCTGGGCGCCCTGGAAGTAGAAGACGAAGATGAACATCAGCGCGAAGCGGGAGAGGCCGTTGATGAAGGCGGCTGCGGTGGCGGCGGCGAAGAGGCGGTTGCGGAAGATCGTCAGGTCGAGCATCGGCGCCTTGCCGCGGTGCTCGATATAGACGAAGAGCGGGAGGAGGATCGCGGCGAGGACGAGGCTGCCGATCACCAGCGAGTCGTCCCAGCCGGAGATGCCGCCGCGGGAGATCCCGTAAACGAGGCCGGTGAGGCCGACGACGAAGGTGAGGGTGCCGGCGAGGTCGAGTCCGCGCTGGGTGTCGGGGCGGGCGAGCTCGCGGAGGACCAGCGCCCCCCAGAGGCCGCCGGCCAACGCCAGCGGCACGTTGAACCAGAAGACCCAGTGCCAGGAGATCGCGACCAAGGCGCCGCCGAGGACCGGGCCGATGACGAGGCCGATCGCCGCGACCATCGTGTTGGTGCCCATCGCCAGGCCGAGCTGCTCGCGGGGGAAGGCGTCGGTGACGAGGGCGGGGCCGTTGGCGATGATGAAGGCGCCGCCGATCCCCTGCACGATCCGCCAGAGGATCAGCTGGGTGCCGTCGGCGGCAAAGCCGGCGCCGAGCGAGGCGGCGGCAAAGATGACGAAAGCGCCGACGAAGGCGCTCTTGCGGCCGAAGAGGTCCGACAGCCGCCCCGCCGTCAGCACCAGGACGATCGAGGAGATCATGTAGGCGAGGATCACCCAGACCAGTTCCAGCAGGCTCGTCCCCAGCGCCCGCTCGAGATCCGGCAGGGCGATGATCAGCGTGCCGGAGTTGGTCGCCACCAGAAGCATCCCCAGCGAGGTGCAGGAGAGCGCCCACCACTTGTAGTGCTCGTGCGAAGCATCGACCCCCGCACGGCCGCTGAACCTGTTTCTTACGTTCACGTTAAATACCTTATCAAGCCCATCGTGACCATGTGCGAACATGTGTTCGTATGCGTTGGGATGAGCAGCGAGTGGAGAACGATCTGCGGTTGCCCGGGGTCGGCGACGGGACCGTCGTCCGCACCTTCGACGTGCCGGAGGCGATGGGGATCAACTTCCACGAGGTCCGCGCCCGCTCGGCGCTGAACCACGTACCGGGAGACCGCTTCGGCTTCCGTTGGACGATCAACCCCTTCAGAGGCTGCACCCATGCCTGCAAATTCTGTTTTGCCCGCCGCACCCACAACTACCTCGACTTCGGTCCCGGGGAGGACTTCGAGCGGGAGATCGTCGTCAAGGTGAACGTTCCGGAGCTGGTGCGGGCGGAGCTGGCGCGGCCGAGCTGGCGGCGGGAGCTGGTAGCGCTGGGGACGAACACCGATCCCTACCAGTGGGTCGAGAGCCGCTACCGGTTCATGCCGGAGATCCTGGAAGCGCTGGAGGCGGCGGAGACGCCGGTGACGGTGCTGACGAAGTCGCCGCTGGTGCTCCGCGACATCGATCTCTTCGAGCGGATGGCGAAGAAGGTGCCGGTCTCGGTCAACCTCTCGGTGCCGACCCTCGACGAGGCGGCCTGGCGAGCGACCGAGCCGCACACCCCGAGCCCGGCCGCCCGCCTCGACGCGGTCGAAGAGCTCCGCGCCCGCGGCATCGAGTCGGGCGTCCTCGTCGCCCCGCTGATGCCCGGCATCAACGACGAGCCCGAGCAGGTGCAGCCGATCCTCGAACGAGCCAAGAAGGCAGACGCCAGCTTCCTAACCGGCATCGCCCTCCACCTCCGCGGCGAGGTAAAGGACGTCTTCTTCGGCTGGCTAGAAACCAAACGCCCCGACCTCCTCCCCAAATACGAACAGCTCTACCGAGGCCGCGCCTACCTTCAACCAGAGCAACGCAAGCGCACCACTCGCGCTCTCAAAGGTTGGGGACGCTCACGAAGAACGGCGTCCCGGCAAGACGCTCCTCGGACGGGTGGCGCGGATTTGGGGGACCGCCACTCGCCAAATGCGAGTGGTGGTGGAACCAAATCGGCGACAGGACCCGTCCGCCAGGACGCCCCCGTCCAACAGGCTTTCTTCTAGCCACCTTCGTCCAACTGCTCGAACTTGCACTCCTCCGGAGCTTTGTCGTCCCGAAAGCTGCGAAACCGAGCCCCATGCCGAATCCGCCCCGAAGCCGCATGGTCATACCCAACCTCGATCACCAACTCCGGCCGCAGCTCCACCCACTCGAGCTCGCGGCCGCCCGTCCACCTGCTCGGCTCCGCCGACCCGCTCTTGCCGGTCTCCAGTGGCGCCAGCATCGCCCGCATGCTCTGTTTGGCCGCTTTAGAGAAGCCGGAGATGTGGCCGACGGTCCGCAGCTCGCCGCCGTCGTAGAGGCCGAGGATCAGCGAGCCGACCGTGCCCTCTTCTTTGCCGGGCCGCCAGCCCATCACCACGCAGTCGATCGTCCGCTCGCGCTTGACCTTGGCCATCCCTTTGCGCTTGCCCTGGACGTAGGGGGCGCCGAGGTCCTTCGCCATCACCCCCTCGATGCTGCCGAGCCACCGCTCGGCCTGCTCAGCATCGCTGGTCAGCGGCGTCAGCTCCAGCCCTGCCCCCTTGGCGAGCGCCTCCAGCCGCTCGCGGCGCTCCCGCAGAGGCCGCTCGCAGAGCACCTCATCCCCTTCGGCCAGCAGATCGAAGACGACGTAGCCGGCAGGGATCTTCTCCGAGAGCATCTCGATCCGCGACTGCGCCGGGTGGATCCGTTCCTGCAGCGAGTCGAATTCGAGATTCCCCTCGGCATCCCGAATCACCAGCTCCCCGTCGAGCACCCACCGCCCCGGCGCAAAGCTCAGCTCCGGGAAATACCGATTCAGATCTTTCCCGCCACGGGACTGGATATACGCCTCGTCCCCATCCACGAAGACGATCGCGCGGAAGCCGTCGAGCTTCGGCTCATAGGCCCACTCGTCCCCTTCCGGAAGCTGTTTGCGGGTAAGCGCGAGCTGCGGCTTGATCGGCGGCGACAGGGGAAGCGTCACCTACCGGACGCTACCTGCCCTTCGCGCCGTTCGCGGCTCTCCCGCGGATCCGGGATCGGCACCGCCGCGAGCAGTTTCTTCGTGTAGTCGTCCTTGGGCTGCTCGCAGACCTGATCCGCGGTCCCCTGCTCGACGATCTTGCCGTCGTTCATGACGGCAATCCGGTCGGAGATGTGGCGGACGACGCCGATGTCGTGGGCGACGAAGAGGTAGGCGAGGCCGAGCTCGTCCTGGAGATCGTCGAGCAGGTTGACGATCTGGGCCTGGATCGAGACGTCGAGGGCGGAGACCGGCTCGTCGCAGATCACCAGCTTCGGTTTCAGCGCCAGCGCCCGGGCGATCCCGATCCGCTGCCGCTGGCCGCCGGAGAACTCGTGCGGGAAGCGGTTGTAGTGCTCGCTGGCGAGGCCGACCCGCTCGAGCAGCTCCTGCACCTGGCGCCGCAGCTCCGAGCCCTTGGCGACCCCCTGCAGCCGCAGCGGGTCGCCGACGATCTGGCCGATCCGTTTGCGCGGGTTGAGCGAGGCGTAGGGGTCCTGGAAGATCATCTGCATTTCCCGTCGCAGCGGCCGCATCGCCCGGCGGCCGAGGCCGGCGATCTCCCGCCCTTCGAACTTGACCGAGCCCGAGGTCGGCTTGATCAGCTGCAGCACCGCGCGGCAGGCGGTCGACTTGCCGCTGCCGGACTCGCCGACGAGGCCCAGCGTCTCGCCCCGTTCGACGCTGAAACTGACGCCGTCGACCGCCCGCACCTGGTCGACTTCGCGGTCGATCAGGATCCCGCGCTTGACCGGGAAGTGCTTGACGAGGTCGGTGACCTCGAGCAGATGCCCGCTCGAGGCGGCGGCGCCGTCGCTCATCCGCGCGAGACCTCCTGCGGCGCTTCCAGCCCGATCTGGCCTTCGACCTGGCGCTTCTCCCGCTTCTGCTCGGGAGTGAGCCAGCAACGATCGCGGTGCTCCGGCGTGTCGGCCAGCCGCGCCTCCAGGCCCGGGCGCTCGGTGCACTTGGAGAACTCGTGCGGGCAGCGCGGCCGGAACGGGCAGCCCTGCGGCAGGTCCAGCAGCGAGGGCGGCGAGCCGGCGATCTGCGGCAGCCGGTGCGGCCGCGGCCGGTCGAGGCGGGTCAGCGACCCCATCAGGCCCCAGGTGTACGGGTGCTGGGGGTCGTAGAAGATCTCGTCGAGCGTCCCTTCCTCGACGACCCGCCCGGCGTACATCACCAGCACCCGGTCGGCGACCTCGGCGACGACGCCGAGATCGTGGGTGATCAGGATCGTCGCCAAACCGCGCTGCCGGTTCAGGTCCTCGAGCAGGTGCAGGATCTGCGCCTGGATCGTGACGTCGAGGGCGGTCGTCGGCTCGTCGGCGATCAGCACCTCCGGCTCGAGCGCCAGCGCCATCGCGATCATCGCCCGCTGCCGCATCCCGCCGGAGAACTCGTGCGGATAGCTGTCGACCCGCCGCTCGGCGTTCGGGATCCCGACCGATTCGAACAGCTCGACCACCCGCTGCCGCGCCTCCTCCTTGCCGACCTCGCCTTTGTGGGCGCGGATCGCCTCGACGATCTGGTCGCCGAGCCGGTAGACCGGGTTGAACGAGGTCATCGGGTCCTGGAAGACCATCCCGATCTTCTCGCCGCGCAGCCGCCGCATCGTCGCGTCGTCGGCGTCCAATAGCTCCTCGCCCTCGAGCTTGACCGAGCCCTCGATCCGCGAGTTTTTCGAGCGGGTGAGGCCGATCATCGTCTGCGCGGTGACGCTCTTGCCGGAGCCGGACTCGCCGACGATCGCCAGCACTTCGCCGGGGCTGAGGTCGAAGCTGACCTCGTCGACCGCCTGCAACAGCCCGCCTTCGGTGGCGAAGCCGACGCGCAGGTCGCGGACCGAGAGGATCGACGCCCGGCTCATCGGGCCGTGCCTCCCAGCCGCACCCGCGGGTCGAGGTAGGCGTAGGCGATGTCGACCAAGGCGTTGATGAAGACGACGAAGAAGGCGCCGTAGAGGGTGATGCCCATGATCGGCGGCAGTTCGAGTTTGCCGATCGATTCCGCCGCGTAGCTGCCGATGCCTTCGATGTTGAAGAGCACTTCGGTGATGATCGCGGTGCCGGCGATGGTGGCGCCGAAGTCGAGCCCGAACAGGGTGGTGATCGGGATCAGCGAGTTGCGCAGGACGTGCCGGGTCATCACCTTGCGCTCGCTCAGCCCCTTGGCGCGGGCGGTGCGGACGTAGTCCTCGTTCATCACGTCGAGCATGTTCGAGCGCAGGACCCGGCTGTAGAAGCCGATCGAGAGCACGGCGAGGGTGAACCAGGGCAGGATCATGTGCTGGAGCCAGCCCCACGGGTCTTCGGTCCAGCCGACGTAGCCGCCGTTGGGGAAGATTTCCAGCTTGTAGGTGAGGAAGTAGATCAGCACCGGCGCCAGCAGGAAGACCGGGATCGAGATCCCGGCCACGGCCACCCCGGTCAGGGTGCGGTCCAGCCAGCCGCCGGCGTTCACTGCCGCCAGGTAGCCGAGCAGGAGGCCGAAGGCGAGCCAGATGATCCCCGCCCCGATGCTGAGCGAGAGCGTCGCCGGGATCCCTTCTTTGATCCGTTCGTCGACCGAGACCCGCGGCGAGTACTGGATCAGTTCGCCCGTGAAGACCTTCTTCATCATCGTCACGTACTGCTTGGGCAGCGATTCGTCGAAGCCCCATTCTTCTTCGATGCTCTTCACCAGCACCGGCGTCGCGTTCTTCCCCGCGAGCCGCTGCGCCGGCGGCGAGTTCGGGATCACGTTGAAGATCAGGAAGACGAGGATCGAGACGACGAAGAGGACGAAGACCATGCCGACGATCCGCCTGACGATGAAGCGGAGCATCAGACCGCGGCCCCCTCGGGCTCGGCGATCCCGGTTTTCGCCTCCAGCTGAACTTTCGAGCGCGGGTCGAGCGCGTCGCGCAGGCCGTCGCCGACGATGTTCAGCGAGAGCACCGTCAGCATGATCATCACCCCGGGGATGATCGCCAGCAGCGGCTGCGTGGTCAGCAGCTCCTCGCCGATCGAGATCATCGTCCCCCAGGAGGAGTTCGGCGGCTGCACGCCGGCTCCGAGGAACGAGAGCGCCGCCTCGAAGAGCATGTTGTTGGCGATGTTGAGAGCGAAGAAGACGACGATCGTCGAGGCGAGGTTGGGCAGGAGCTCGCTGAACATCACCCGTAGCGGGCCGGCCCCTTGCGCGATCGCCGCCTCGATGAACTCTTTTTCGCCGAGCGAGAGGACCTCGCCGCGGATTGGCCGCGCCACATATGGCGTGTAGAAGATGCTGATCACGAAGATCGGGATCCAGATCGAGCCGCCGGGGATGTGGATCGGCCCGATCCCCAGGCCTCCCAGCGCCGAAGCGGTGCCGATCGCGATCCCGAAGAGCAGGACCGGCAGCGACCAGAGCACGTCCAGGGTGCGGGCGATCACCGCATCGACCCACCCCCTGTAGTAGCCGGCGAGGAGGCCGAGGACGACGGCGAGAAGGGTCGTGATCAGGCCGGAGACGAACCCGATCAGCAGCGAGGTCCTGCCGCCGTACATCAGCCGCACCATCTCGTCGCGGCCGAGGCGGCTGTCGGCCCCGAGGAAGAACTTGCCGCCGGCTTCGAACCACTGCGGCCCGATCGGTTTGCCTTCCGGCGTCACCACTTCGCGGGTTTCGCCGTCGACGTGGAGTTTTTCCAGCGTGTGGGTTTCGTTCGGGCCCGTGTGGGCGACGTGGTTCGCCCACAGCGGCGCTGCCAGGACGAAGGCGACGATCAGGAAGAAGAGGACGAGGAAGGCGACGGCGACGCGGTTGCGCAGGAAACGGCGCAATGCGAGCCGCCAGGGCCCGTAGCCGGCGGAGCCACCTTCAGGCTCCGCCGGGACGGCGGCGGGGGAGCCCCCAGCCGGAACAGCCGCCTCAGGCTGGGGGTCGATCGCCACTTCTGCTCTTCCTGGTTCCTGACCCTTATTCGTTGAATTCGAAGCTGGTCAGGTAGGCGCCGAACGTCGGGCTGTAGATCACGTTTTCGAGATTGATCGCGCTGGAGACGAAGGTGGACAGGGTCCGGGTCCCGTACGGAGCCCAGGGTGCCTGTTCCATGACTTTTTCGTCGAGTTCTTCGTATTTGGCTTCCTGCGGCGGGCCGAGCCGTTCTTCGCCGAGTTCGGAGACCTCTTTGTTCACCGCCGGTTCGTCGAAGTTGGCGAAGTTCCCGTTGTTGGTCTGGAGGATGCTTTCGCCCGTCAGCAGCGGCTGGAAGAAGTCGTTCGGGTGCGGGTAGTCCTGGTACCAGTCCGACCATCCCGTGTCGAGATCCGGCGTCGACCGGTTGCCGATCACCGTGAAGTAGTTGTCGGCGTTGAGGATTTTCAGCTTCGTGTTGAAGCCGAGTTCTTTGAGGACGCCCTCGTAGTATTCGCCCGCTTCGTTGTTCGGGCTTTCGGTGTCCGTCCAGACGGTGATGTCCATGTCTGACGGGTTGGCTTCTTTCAGCAGTTCTTTCGCTTTTTCCATGTCGTGCGGGTACAGCTCGAATTTCTTGTACCCCGGCATTCCCGGCGGCAGGATCTGCTGGGTGCCTTTGATCTGGCCCGAGTAGACGCGTTCGAGGGCGGCGGGGTCGACTGCGTAGTTGATCGCCTGCCGCACTTTCGGGTCGTCGAACGGCGCCTTCTGCGTGTTCATCCAGAAGTAGTAGGTGCTGATCGTCGGCTCGATGCGGAACTGCGTGCCTTCGAATTTTTCTTTGACTTCGGTGTAGCGGTCGGCCGGCGGCGGGTTCTCCATGTAGTCGTACTTGCCCTGTTCGATGTCGTTGACCTGCGTCTGCGGGTTGCGGACGACCGTGAACTTGGCGCTGTCGACGTTGCCGGTCGGGTATTCGGGCATCGCCTTCGAATTGGCTTTTTCCCAGTAGGGATTGCGTTCGACTTCCCAGCCGCGGCCGGGCTGGGACTTGGTGATCATGTAGGGACCGGTGCCGGGAGGCGGGCTGGCCGAGAGGTCTTCGTTCGGAGTGCCTTTCGGAACCGGCGCCACGAACATCAGCCCCAGCTCGTTTTCGAACGTGCCTCGCGGTTTTTCCAGTTCGATCTTGATTTCGCCGGTCTTGTCGTCGGCTTTGATGCCGGGGATGCCGCCCTGCTTGGTTTCGGCGAACTTTTCGGCGCCGACGATGCTGGTGTAGAAGGGCGAGCCGCCCGAGTTGACCTTGAAGAGGCGTTCGACCGTGTAGGGGAAGTCGGAGGCTTTGACCGGTTTGCCGTTCGAGTATTTGAGCCCGGGACGGAGGAAGAGCGTGTAGGTCTTGCCGCCGTTGCTGATCTTCGGCAGTTCTTTGGCCAGACCGGGAACGACTTCGGCGCCTTCGGTGCCTTCGCCGTGCTTGTAGGTCAGCAGCGGGATGTAGACCTCGCCCATCGCCGACCAGCCTTCCTGCGTGTAGGACAGCTGCGGGTCCATGTAGTCGGGGAACGACGCGTAGGTGACGTTGAGGGTGCCGCCCTTCTTGCCTTCACCGCCTCCGCTGCTGCTGGAGCTGCTGCCGCCGCTTCCGCATGAGACCAGTCCAAGCGATGCGACCGCTGCAAGACCGAGAACCGCAATGACTGCCCCTAGCTTCTTCAACGTCCCTCCTCGATAGACGATCTGTCCGGTAACCCCCCGGGGATCAACTCCACCACAACGTCGTCATGGTCGTCAAGCGCTGGGCCCGAGTCTCTGTCGTGGTCCAACCAACCCGTCCCCAGCAGTGGCGCCATCACGACAACAATGGCGATTACCCCGGAGCCTGCCGCGAGAAACGTCATCCGAGGGTCGACGAGGGCGGCGATCGCCCCGCCGAGGACGAAGCCGACCCCGGGCATCGCCGCCCCGATCGACTCCAGCACCGCCATCACCCGCGCCTGCATCGCTTCCGCCGTCAGCTCCTGCACGGCGGAGATCGCCGCCACCCACTGGATTCCGTTGCCTGCGCCGCCCAGCACCGAGGCGGCGCAGGCGAATGCCAAGGTCGGCGCGACGCCGAGCCCCAGGTATCCGACCCCGATCGCCAGGGTGCTGAAGAACAGCTGGGCGGCGAGCGAGGTCTCGCGGATGCGGGCGAAGATCAGGCTGCCGAGGACCATCCCCACTCCCCAGCTGGCGAGCATCAGCCCATAGCCGGTGTCGTCGGAGCCCAGCGATTCCTTCACGTAGACGACCTCGACGGGCAGCACGGCGGCGAAGAAGACGAAGGCGATCCCCTGCGCGCAGAGGATCCGGGCCAGGGCCGTCTCGCCGCGGATGTACTCGAGGCCGGCGCGGACGCGCTCGCGCATCCGCCCCTCTTCGGCCTCGGCGTGGGGCATCGAGCCGGCGGTGAAGAGGATCCAGGCGACGACGTAAAAAGACACCGCGTCCAATAACAGGGCCGACTGGACGCCGAAACCGGCGACGACAAGCCCTGCAAGGGCGGGCCCGACCGCGGCTCCACCGGTGAAGGCGACGTTCAACAGCGCGTTGCCGGCGCGCAGTTCCCCGGTCGGCTCCAGCGAGGTGGCGACGACCGCCCGGGTCAGCGCCCGGCCGGCGAGGGCGAGGGCGCCGTCGATCGCGGCCAGCGCGACCACCGCGCCGAGGGAGAAATGGCCGGCGAGCAGCGCCAGCAGGGCGAACACGGCCGCCTCGCCGCAGTAGATGACCGGCAGCGCAAAGCGCGGTGGGGGGCGCTCTGCGTGGGCAACGAGGACCGGAGCGAAGAGCGCCGGCAGGAAGCGGGTGCCGAGGAAGAGGGCGGCGGTCGCCCAGGCGGAATCGGTGCGGTCGAAGACGAGAACCGAGAGGGCGATGATCCCCATCCAGTCGCCCAGCTCGTTGACCGTGTAGGAGGCCGCAAGCCGCCTGAAGAGCGGCCTGCGAAGGGGGGCGGTGAGTCCAGGTTCACGCATAGCTGGCCAAGCGTCCTACTGCATTTCTGCACAACTTTTCCTGCAGATGCACAACTTTCCGCCAACCTGTGCTACAAACTGCCCAGATATTGAACGTTTCCACGATGCGACGCACAACGTTGCGGGCTTCAACGACTACGGAAGGGGCAAGGAACATGGGCTACCGTCACTAAGTTCTCTCAAGCAGGCCGGCCAGTTACCAGGCCTGCACCAATCTTCAAAAGGGCGTCCCGCGTAGGGGCGCCCTTTGTCGTTTTCGGGGCCCTGGGACGACGCCCTGCCCGCTGAGCGCCGGGGCCGGAGAACGAGAGTCCGTTTTTGGGCGAATTTGGCCATGCGGCTAGATCCCTTGCCGATCCCCCACCGGGCGGCTTAACTTCGGAGTTCGCAAATAGCGGAAACGTCAACCGAAGCCCCTGGCGCAGGGAAATGCCCCGCGTCCGGGAATTGGTTGACGAATCCTGTCAAGCCTCGTTCCCCGTTAGCCGATTCCAAACCAAGAGATGCCTCAAGCTCGGCCCACCCGACTGGCGATAGCGACCATGGTCGCCGGCCTCGTGCTGGTCACCGCGGCCGGGATCTGGCGCGCTCCGAGCGCCAACTGGGACGCGCCGCTCTTCTGCATCCTGCTCGGCTTCTCGGTCTTTAGCGACCTGACCGCGATCAGCACCACCTCGAAGGTGAAGATCTCGGGCAGCTTCCTCGCCCTGGTCCTGGCGATGGTCTTCCTCGGCGGAACGCCGGCGGCGGTAATCGGCGTGCTGACGATCCTCGCCGGCTGGTTGCGCTGGCGCGACGCCGGGCACTACCTGCTGAACAACGTCCTCACCTACGCGACCTTCCCGCTGGTCAGCGGGATCGCGTTCCACGAGGTCGTCGACAACGCGCGGGTGGCCGAGACCGACGCCTCTTTCTACGCGCTGATCTTCGCCGTCTTCCTTCTGGCGTTGGCGATCAACTTCACGATGATCGCCTCCTACTCCTGCTACCTCGACCGCAGCTCGTTCTTCGTCAAGGTCCGCACGGCCCTCTTCCCGCTGCTCCCCTCGGAGCTGGCGGCGGCGCTGATGGCGGTCGGGGTCGCCTACCTCTACGTCCAGCTCGGGCTCGCCGGCGTGGCGATGTTCGGCGTCGTCCTCGTCACCTTCCAGTACCTGCTCGGCGCGCTCCTGGTCTCCCAGCAGCGGGCCGAGGAGCTGGAGCTGCGCTCCAAGCAGCTGGCGAGCTTCC
>DASTGL010000011.1:0-5694 GCA_035719145.1 Solirubrobacterales bacterium | reverse complement strand
GGTCCCCGGCCGCGGCACGTCGACCACAAGCGCGTCGACGATCGCCTCGATGCCGAGCACCGCGCGGTAGATCTCGCTCGTCCCCATGCGGATGCCGCCGCGGTTGATCGTCGAGTCCGAGCGGCCGTAGATGACCGCCGTCCCGCGCCGGGTGAGTTCCAGCCAGTCGCCGTGGCGCCAGACGCCGGGGAACATCTCGAAGTAGCTCTCGCGGTAGCGGCTGCCGTCCTCGTCGCCCCAGAGGTAGAGCGGCATCGAGGGCATCGGCTCGGTGACGACCAGCTCGCCGACCTCCTCGACCACCGGCTCGCCGTCTTCGTCCCAGGCCTCGACCGCCGCCCCCAGCGCCCGGGCCTGGATCTCGCCGCGGTAGACGGGCAGCGTCACCGCGCCGCCGACGAAGGCGGTGCAGAGGTCGGTGCCGCCGCTGGTCGAGAAGAGCCAGGTGTCGCTGCCGAGGTGCTCGTAGATCCAGTCGAAGCCCTCGGGCGAGAGGGGGGAGCCGGTCGAGCCGACGGCCTCAAGGGCGCTGAGGTCGCGGCCGCTGCCCGGCTCGACCGCGGCCTTCATGCAGGCGGCGATGTAGGCGGCGCTGGTCCCGAACATGGTGATCCCGGCGCGCTCGGCCAGGTCCCACAGCACGCCCATGTCGGGGTGGCCGGGGTTGCCGTCGTAGAGGACGATCGCCGCCTCGGTCAGCAGGCCCGAGACGATGAAGTTCCACATCATCCAGCCGGTCGTCGTGAACCAGAAGAGGCGGTCGCCCGGGTGGGCGTCGACGTGGAGGTTCAGCTTCTTCAGGTGCTCGAGGAGGATGCCGCCCTGGCCCTGGACGATCGCCTTCGGCAGCCCGGTGGTGCCGGAGGAGTAGAGGACCCAGAGCGGATGGTCGAAGGGGACTCGCTCGAAGCGCAGCTCGGCTCCCTCGCCGCGGCGCAGCAGCTCCTCCCACGGCACCGCGTCGCGCAACGGCGCGAGGTCAGGCTCGGGGTCGAGGTAGGGGAGGACGACGGTCCGCTCCAGCGTCGGCATCGCCTCCTGCAGGCGCGCCACGATCTCGCGGCGGTCGAAGTCCTTGCCGCCGTAGCGGTAGCCGTCGACGGCGAAGAGGACCCTCGGCTCGATCTGGGCGAAGCGGTCGACGACGCTGGCGGGGCCGAAGTCGGGCGAGCAGCTCGACCAGACCGCGCCGAGCGAGGCGGTGGCGAGGAAGGCGACGATCGCCTCCGGGATGTTCGGCATGTAGGCGACGACGCGGTCGCCGCGGCCGACACCGAGCCCGCGCAGCCCCGCCGCCACCGCCGCGACCTGCTGGCGCAGCTCGCCCCAGCGCAACTCGCCAAGCTCGCGCAGCTCGGAGGCGTGGAGGATTGCCACCTCCTCGTCGCGCTTGCCGGCAAAGACGTGCTCTGCGTAGTTCAGCGAGGTGTTCGGGAACCACTGCGCGCCCGGCATCTCGCGCGTGGCGAGGACGGGGGAGGGGTCGCCGTCGGCCTGAACGTCGAAGAACTCCCAGATCGCCGACCAGAACCCGTCGAGGTCGTCGACCGACCACTGCCAGAGCTCGGGGTAGCCGCCGAAGGAGAGGCCGCGCTCGCCTTCCAGCCAGCGCATGAACTCGCGCAGGCGCGAGCGCTCGACCAGCTCAGTCGAGGGTTCCCACAGCAGCTCCCCTGGCGCCCCGCTCACCGTCCCAGCCTATTGGCCGCCTGGCCAGGGCGCGGATGCCGGAGGTGGGATTCGAACCCACAAGCCCGCAAGGGCAATCGATTTTGAGTCGATCGCGTATGCCAATTCCGCCACTCCGGCTCGGCCTCAAAGATAAGCGCTGATCAGGCGGGCTGTGGATGGCCCGAGGCGCCGGCGCCGTAGTCCTCGCCGGACCCGATCGGCCGCTCCTCCTCGACGTGCCACTCCTGGTTGAAGGCGTAGAGGGCGGCGGCGATGAGGACGATCTGCAGCAGGCCGAGGATGATGACCAGCAGCCCGATCACCGAGCTGCTGAAGGCGGCTTCGTCGAAGCCGGCGCGGTCGCGGTTGAACCAGCTTTCGGCGCCGACCGCGCAGAAGATCGCCAGGATCATCGAGAGCGCCGCCGCCACCGGCAGCACGCCGCGGTTCCAGCGGGCGACGATGATGGCGAAGAAGGCGTAGATGAGGGCGTAGATCGCGCAGACGATTCCCATGCTGCTGCCGCCCTTAAGCAGCGACCAGCCGCCGAGCGTGATCAGGGCAGCGATCACCGCCGTCGCCGCCAAGAGCAGCACGACGACGAACTTGGTCGAGACCGAGCTCGCTTTTTCCCGATTCGGCCGCCACAGTTCGTAGCCGGGCCTGACCTCTCCTACCGCCACGCCCCGATCATAGAATCCCCAAGCGACGCGCCGCCGTTGGCCGCGCGTTAAGGGCCGGCCGGCCCAGGCCACGCGGGCGTGGCGGAATTGGCAGACGCGCCAGGTTTAGGTCCTGGTGATCGAAAGATCGTGGGGGTTCAAGTCCCTCCGCCCGCATCGTCCGTCCAAGGGTGGCTTCCGTCGTATAGGCGCGCATAGACTGCGAACGAACCCGACCAAGGAGTCTCTCGTGTCCGCTGTGCGCCGCCGTTCCAAGTACCTCGTTCTTCTCGTCGCCGTGGTTGGCCTGGCCCTCGTCTTGAGCGCTTGCGCCTTCCTCAAGGAAGGCTCGCTCAGCGTCAGCCAGTCAGCGGACATTGGAGCGGCGCACGTCCATTTCGTCCTATGCACGGAACCTGAAGAAGGCCACTGCACTCCGAACGAAATAAATGAACCGCCAGAAGGGAGCGAAACCGTCCAATACTTGATCGGAATCGCGGTCCCAAAGGGGGCGCCGGCGCCGGCTGCTTTCACCGCTCAGCCGATCTCTCCCGGCACCCACCCCATCAATTTCACCCGCGATGACCAGGTAGCGAGCGAGATTACGGCCTCTAACGCCAAACTGGCGGAAGCCGAACTTCCTCCAGAAGCCGGCGAAATCAAACCGTGGCCCCCAGCAGGCCTGGAAGGCGTCGGATACCTCTCGGACCCGGTTGAAGAAGAAGAAGGCGCGCTTGGCGAATGGGCTGTGGACGCAGAATTCGGGCTGCCGGTTCCTTCTGACGGTAGCCCGTTCACGGGTCCGTTTGTCGCCGCCATCACCGAGGGCGCACGCCAGGTGTCGTCTGAACATCCGGCTGGTTCACCGGTGCATTGCTGGCGGTTCGAAGGGACCTTTGAAGAAGGCGAAGCTTTCTGTGGCCCCACCGTGGAAGAAGCGCAAGTCGGCACCTCTGACCTGAAGATCGCGGCGCCGCCCACGGCTCCCGTCTTCGTCGGCGGCAAAGCGACGCCTGTCTTCAGCCTCAACCTCGGCAGCACCGCGTCGTCGCTGCCGAGTTTCAATGTCACTGCAACCTCAACCCTCCCGGGCGCAAGCGTGACGGTCTCAGCCCCGAACTTCGCGCCTCCGGCGGTCGATCCCGGCACGCACCGCTCAGGCGGGAGCGAGACGGTCACGGTTGCGGTTCCGAAGACCGCCAAACCGGGCGTCTACGAAGTCACGATCACCGCGAAAACCGCCCAAGGCGGCACCGCCACCCAAGTCGCCAAGATCGAAGTGACGAAGCCGAAGCTCAAGCTCGGCAAGGTGAAGCTGATCAAGAGCAACGGGACGGTGAAGCTCTCGATCGGGGTGCCGGGTGCGGGCACGCTCACCGTCTCCGGCAAGAAGATCGTCAAGGTCAAGCGCACCGCGAAAGGCCCGAAGACGATCAAGGTGACGATCAAGTCGAAGGGCAAGGCGAAGAAGGCGCTCGGCTCGACCGGCAAGGCCAAGGTGAAGGCGAAGATCGTCTTCAAGCCCAGCAACGGCGCCTCGGTGACCAAGACCAAGTCGATCACGCTGAAGAAGAAGCTCGGCTGACCGCGCAGCGTGGGACGATTTGCGGGGCGGGCAACGGCCGGCCCCGCAAGCCCCGCTGCCGGTACGATCATTTCCTCTGGGGCACTGGCCAAACTGGCTAAGGCACCGGTCTCCAAAACCGGCGATTCTAGGTTCGAGTCCTAGGTGCCCCGTCTCGGATTGGCTCGCTCTGGGCGATTGCGCTTCGGGCGCTCAGGCGAAGAGCAGGCCGACCAGCAACAGCACCACGCCTGCGGTGGCCGCCGCTCCCGCGGCGCCGAGGAGCCAGCGGCGGCGGGCGATGATCGAGATCGAGGCGAGGACTATGCCGACCTCGAAGGCGACCTCGGCCAGCTCGTAGTCGAGGTGCTTGGCGTTGGCGTGGTCGACCTCGCTGCGGTGGGCCTCGATCTCTTCGCCCAGGTGCTTGTCGGTGGGGCGTAGCTGGTTGTCAACGCGCTTCTCGTGCAGCCGCGCTCTGGCGGCGGCCCGGTATCTGGCCGGGATGCCAGAGCCGAGAACGCGCAGCAGCGAGGCGTTGCCCTTGGCGATGTCGATTTTCACCCGGTTGGTCTCGAGTTGCGCAGCGGCGGTCCCGCCGTGGGTCTCGCCGGTGATCACCTCTTTCAGCGACTCGTTGGAGAGGAAGGTCGCGATCGCGAGGAGGCAGGCGATCAACGCGACCGTCACCGCCGCCAGCTGGGCGTGATGCGGCAGCTCGCCGCCGCCGGCGACGTGGTGCCCCTGCTCGAAGCGCTCGTATGATCGGTGGGCCTCCATGCGCGGCCCTTCCTAACAGGCGAGCCGGTCGCGGCGCCACCCGCCCGTACCCCCTCTTGTCCCAACCGCGCTTCCTCGGGTTTGCCTTTCTGGCACTTGCTTCCGGAGCGACCCTCTGCCACGCTGGCGCAGATGGGGGGGAGGACTCCACTGGCCAGGAGACTGGGGGAAGCCGCGGCGATCGCGGCGCGCGAAGCTTCCGCTGAGGAGGCGCTCGGCGACCCCAGCCCCGGGATGCGCCGGCGCGAGGTCCTTGCCGGCGGCGCCGGGCTCGCCGCTGCGGCGATGCTCAGCGGCCCGGTCTCGCGGGCGCTGGCGGCAAGCGCGCCGCGGGTGGTCGTGGTCGGCGGCGGCCTTGCCGGTCTGACCGCCGCCTACCGGCTGAAGCAGAGCGGCATCAACGCCCAGCTGTACGAGGCCTCCGACCGGCTCGGTGGCCGCTGCTGGACCCGCCGCGGGGACTTCGCCGAAGGGCAGATCGCCGAGCACGGCGGCGAGCTGATCGACCAGGGCCACACGGAAATCCGCAAGCTGGCCCAGGAACTCGGCCTCACCCTCGACAACCTGCTCGCGGCCGAGGTCAACGGCACCGACCCCTTCCACTACTTCGACGGCGTTCCCTACACCTATGAAGAAGCGACGAACGACCTGAAGCAGATCTGGCAGCAGATCCACAAGGACGTCTCCGCCGCCAGCTACCCGACGCTCTACAACAGCTCGACCGAACGCGGCCGCGAACTCGATGCGATGTCGATCGCCCAGTGGATCCAGGCCTACGTGCCGGGCGGGCTGAAATCGAAGCTCGGGCAGCTGCTCGACGTCGCCTACAACATCGAGTACGGCGCCGAGACCAGCGTCCAGAGCTCGCTCAACATGCTCTACCTGCTCGGCTACTCCGGTCAGGGACAGCTGCGCATCTTCGGCCCGTCGAACGAGAAGTACCACGTGGTCGGCGGCAACGACCAGATCCCCGCCGCGCTCGCGGCCAAGCTCGGCGGCGGAGCGATCCAGCAGGGC
>DASTGL010000010.1:0-10417 GCA_035719145.1 Solirubrobacterales bacterium | reverse complement strand
CGAAGCGGGCCACTTGGTAGTAGGTGAAGTTCCAGGGCATGATTCCGAGCAGGACGCCGAAGGCACTGCGACGGACCATCGCGGTGCCCTCGCCGTCGAGCAGGGAGATCGGCTCGTCAGCCATCAGCTCCTCGGCGTTGTCGGCGTAGTAGCCGTAGATGTCGCCGCAGAAGTCGACCTCCATCAGGGCCTGCTCGATCGGCTTGCCCATCTCCTTGACGGCGATGGCGGCCAGGGTCTCGCGGCGCTCGGAGTGCAGCTCGCCGACCCTGCGGACCAAGGCGGCGCGGTCGGCCACCGAGGTCGAGCTCGGCCAGGTCTTGGAGGCCTGGTCGCAGCGGCCGATCGCCGCGCGGAGATCGTCGTCCGAGATCTCCTCGTACTCCTTGACCGTCTCGCCGGTGGCGGGGTTGACAACCGCGTAGCTGCTCATCTCAGTCCTCCCTATGGCTGTTGCAGAGTTCGTTCAAGTCCAAGCGCCTCCTCGACCGGCACGTAGTCCATGCCCACGCCCTCGGCGACGGCCGGGTGGGTGACCTTGCCGCCGGCGACGTTGACCCCCGGCCGCAGCCCGGGGTCGCGCCGTATCGCCTCGTCTACCCCGAGGTCGGCCAGCGCCAACGCGTACGGCAGGGTCGCGTTGGTGAGCGCGTAGGTGGAGGTGATCGGGACCGCGCCCGGCATGTTGGCGACGCAGTAGTGGGTGATCCCGTCGACCTCGAAGGTCGGATCGCGATGGGTGGTCGGCCGCGAGGTCTCGAAGCATCCGCCCTGGTCGATCGCGACGTCGACCAGCACCGCCCCGGGCTTCATCAGCGCCAGCTGCTCCCGGCGGATCACGTAGGGGGCGCGGGCGCCGTGGACCAGCACGGCGCCGATCACCAGGTCCGCGTTCGGCAGCATCTCTTCGACCGCGAGCCGGGTCGAGTAGACGGTCGAGCAGCGGCCGCCGAAGATCACTTCGAGCTCGCGCAGGCGGTCGATCGAGCGGTCGAAGACGAAGACGTCGGCTTCCATCCCGATCGCGATGAAGGCCGCGTTCATGCCGACGACGCCGCCGCCGATCACCATCACGTTTGCCGCCGCCACGCCGGGGACGCCGCCCAGCAGGATGCCGCGCCCGCCCAGCGGTTTCTCCAGCATGAAGGCCCCGGCCTGGGTGGCGATCTTCCCTGCCACCTCGCTCATCGGCGCCAGCAGCGGCAGGCGCCCGTGCGAGTCCTCGACGGTCTCGTAGGCGATCGCGGTGACGCCGGAGCCGCAGAGCCCGCGCGTCTGCTCGGGATCGGGCGCCAGATGCAGGTAGGTGAACAGCAGCTGACCCGGCCGCAGCATCTCGATCTCCTCCGGCTGCAGCTCCTTGACGTGGAGGACCATCTCCGCCGCCTCGAAGACCCCGGCCGCGTCGGCGACGATCTCCGCCCCCTGCGCCCGGTAGTCCTCGTCGCTGATCGCGCTGCCCTCGCCCGCCCCGGCCTGGACCAGCACTTCGTGCCCGTGCTCTGCCAGTTCGCGCACCCCGGCGGGGGTGACCGCGACCCGGTACTCGTCGGACTTGATCTCGGTGGGGACTCCAATCTTCATGCGACAAGCTCCCTCGCTCGCAGGGCCAACCAGAACTCGATGCGGTCATGGGCGCGCGAGAGGTCGCGGCCCGTCAGCTCTTCCACCTTGCGCATCCGGTAGCGCAGCGTGTGGCGGTGGCAGTAGACCTGCCGCGCCGCGCGCTCCCACTGTCCGTTCTGCTCGATGAAAGCCTCCAGCGAGCGGACCAGCTCGCCGCCGTACTCCTCGTCGCCGCGTTCGATCGGGCCGAGCACGCTGTCGCAATAGAGGTCGAGCGCGTCGTCGTCCTGGATCGAGAGCAGCAGGGTGAAGGCGCCGAGGTCGCGCCAGGAGGCGACGTCGGGGGCGGAGCCGTTGTCGAAGGCGGTCGCCTCGAGCGCGCAGCGGGCCTCGTGGAAGGAGTGGCGCAGGCGGTCGGGCGGCGCCGGACGGCTGGCGGCGGCGCGGACGGCACCGCCCTCGCGGGCGAGCGGCTGGCGCGCCTTCGTCGCCACCTCGATCGGGTCGCGGTCGGCGCAGTCGATCACCGCGCAGAGCAGCTCGCGGCCGTTGACCGCGTGGGGGGCGACGACGGAGGAGCAGGCGTCGGCGGCAAGCGCCGCTTCCAGCGCGGAGGCCGCCTCGCTGGGATCGCTCAGCGAGAAGACGAGGACCGCCGCCTCCTCGCCGATCCCGAAGGGCTCGAGCCGGCGGCGCAGCTCGGTCGGGTCCATGCGGCCGCCGAGGGCCGCGGCGAGGACGTCGCCGGCCAGCCGCCGCTCGGTCTCGCGGGCGACCCGGCGGCGCATCAGCTCCAGCGCCACCACCGCCACCGCCTGCTGCAGGATCAGCCGCTCGAAGTCGCCGAGGCCGCCGGAGTCGCGGACGATCACGACCCAGGCCTGCGGCGGGCCGCCGCCGGGGGAGATGACGGGGTGGGCCAGCGCCCTCCCGGCGACGGTGGGGTGGCTGGGGACGAAGGGGTGGCCGTCGCCGGCGTGGCTCAAGGCTTCCTTGCGGATCGCCGCGATCGCCTCGGCCGAGAGCTGGCGGCGGAAGCCGCGGCCGGCGAGGCGCTCGCCGCGGCCGTCGAGGATCGCTACGGTGCCGCCGACCGCGGAGGCGACGGTCGCGGCGATTTCCTCCAGCCCGCGCTCCTCCAGGACCAGGCGCTCGAGCCGCCGCTGCACCGCGACGCCCCGCTGCAGCACCTCGTACTGCTCGTTGACGAGTTTGGCGAAGGCCTTCTCGGTGATCGCGATGAACGGGACCGAGTAGGGCACCTCGAAGAGCGGGAAGCCGCGCTTCTCGGCCTCGTCGACCAGCGCCTTCGGCAGCGATTTATGGGTGAAGCCGGTGCCGAAGCCGAGCCCGGCGAGGTTGCGGTCGGCGAGGATGCCGACGAAGGCGCGCTGCTTGGCGGCGGTGTCGAGCGGGATGCCGGTGGTCAGCATCAGCTCGCCGCCCGAGAGCCACGGCGTCGGGTCCTGCAGCTCGGAGATGTGGACCCAGCGGACCGGCGCCGCGGCGGCGTCGGAACCGGCCGCCAGCTCCAGGTCGAGCTCGTCGAGCAGGCTCTGGACGGTGAGCACTTCCGCTCCTAACCGACTACCTGATCCCAGGCCTCGGCGAGGACCGAGTGCAGCACGTCGTGAATCTCTTCGAACTGCTCGGTGTCGGCGATCAGCGGCGGCGAGAGCTGCACGACGGGGTCGCCGCGATCGTCGGCGCGGCAGATCAGCCCGCGCTTGTAGAGCTCGCCGGAGAGGAAGCCGCGCAGCAGCTTCTCGGACTCCTCGTCGTTGAAGCTTTCTTTCGTCTCCTTGTCTTTGACCAGCTCGACCGCGTGGAAGTAGCCGGCGCCGCGCACGTCGCCGACGATCGGCAGCTCGTGCAGGGACTCGAGCATCCCGCGGAACTCGCCCTCCTTGCGCAAGACGTGCCCCGGCAGGTCCTCGCGCTCGAAGACGTCGAGGTTGGCCATCGCGATCGCGGCGGCGATCGGGTGGCCGGCGAAGGTGAAGCCGTGGGCGAAGGAGGCGTTGCCCTCCATGAACGGCTCGGCGACCTTGTCGGAGGCGATCACGCCGCCCATCGGCGCGTAGGCCGAGGTCAGCGCCTTGGCGACGGTGATCATGTCCGGGATGTAGCCGAACCGTTCGCAGCCGAAGTAGTGGCCGAGGCGGCCCCAGGCGCAGATCACCTCGTCGGAGATCATCAGCACGTCGTACTGGTCGCAGATCTCGCGGACCCGCTGGAAGTAGCCGTCGGGCGGGACGAAGCAGCCGCCGGCGTTCTGGACCGGCTCGAGGATCACCGCGGCGACGGTCTCGGGCCCCTCGAAGACGATCCGCTCCTCGATCGCGTCGGCCGCCCAGAGCGGGTCGCGGTCCTCGGGCCAGCGGTAGATGTTGGTGTTCGGGACGTGGCAGCCGCCCGGGGTCAGGGGCTCGAACTGGCTGCGCAGCTCGGTGATGCCGGTCGCCGAGAGCGCCCCCAGCGAGGTGCCGTGGTAGGCGACCTCGCGGGCGATCACCTTGTGCTTCTGGCCTTTGCCGTGGATGCGGTGGTAGTTGCGGGCCAGCTTCAGCGCCGACTCGACCGCCTCCGAGCCGCCGGAGGTGAAGAAGACGCGGTTGAGGTCGCCGGGGGTCATCGAGGCGATCCGCGCCGCCAGTTCGATCGCCTTCGGGTGGGCGTAGCTCCACAGCGTGTAGAAGTCGAGCTCTTCGACCTGGCGCGCCGCCGCCTCGCCGTACTCGGTGCGGCCGTGGCCGGCGTTGCAGCAGAAGAGGCCGGAGAGGCCGTCGAGGTAGCGGTTGCCGTGCTCGTCGTAGACGTAGCAGCCCTCGGCCCGGGTGATGATCGGAATCTCGTGGTCGGGGCCGTAGCCGCCCATCCGCGAGAAGTGCATCCAGAGGTGCTGGCGGGCGAGTTGCTGAAGATCGGTTCCTACTGGCGACTGCGACGCGATGGCCATCTCGCCCCTCCTCCTCGATTACGACGTTATGGACAAAGCTAGAGGCCGCTTCCAACAATCGCAAGTGGTCTTTGGGTCAAGGACTGGCGACCCACTTATCCATTAAGTACAAGTTACTCCTGTGCTTTTAGGACATTCGCCCCTTGCGCAGCCTTCCACCGGGGCTTACCGTCGCTGGTAGATACCCGTAGGGATGGGTAGAAGCTCCGCACTACAGGAGGGCCGTTAACGGAACGATGGATGCCCACGGAGAAACCCCGAGCGTCGAGCTGCGAGGCGTGACCAAGCGCTTCGATCAGCTGGCCGCGGTCGACAATCTCGATCTGCAGTTGGCCGAGGGCGAGTTCTTCACCCGGCTCGGCCCCAGCGGCTGCGGCAAGACGACGACGCTGCGGATGATCGCCGGCTTCGAGCGGCCGACCAGCGGCGAAGTCCGGATCGAGGGCGAGGACGTGGCGCAGCTGCCGCCGCACAAACGGCCGACCAACACCGTCTTCCAGAGCTACGCGCTCTTCCCCCACCTCAGCGTCAAGGACAACGTCGCCTTCGGGTTGAAGCGCAAGAAGGTGGACAAGGGCGAGATCGAGCGACGGGTGACCGCCGAGCTCGAGCGCGTCGGCCTCGCCAGCGAGGGGAACCGGCGGCCCTCGCAGCTCTCGGGCGGGATGCAGCAGCGGGTCGCCCTGGCGCGGGCGCTGGTCAACCTGCCGAAAGTCCTGCTCCTCGACGAGCCGCTTGGAGCGCTGGACCTGAAGCTGCGCAAGGAACTGCAGGTCGAGCTGAAGAGGATTCAGCGCGACGTCGGCATCACTTTCGTCTACGTCACTCACGACCAGGAGGAGGCGTTGACGATGAGTGACCGGATCGCGGTGATGAACCGCGGCCGGGTCGAGCAGGTGGCGGTGCCGGAGGAGGTCTACGACCGGCCCGCCACTACCTTCGTCGCCGGCTTCATCGGCGTCTCCAACCTGATGCCGGCGACGGTGACCGGCAGCCGCGAGGTCAAGCTCGACCAGGGGCAGACGATCTCCACCGAGACCGACGGCTTCTCGCCCGGCGAACGCTGCCACGCGGTGGTGCGGCCGGAGAAGCTCCGGGTCGAGCTCGGCGAAAACGGCCACGGCGCCGACCAGGCCCGGGTCGAGGGAGTCGTCGCCAGCTCGCTTTACCTCGGCACCGCGACCCAGATCGCGGTCGACCTCGGCGAGGGCACGCGGATGACCGTCCTCGTCCCCAACGCCGACGAGGCCGACCGCCAGCGCCTGCCCGGCGGCGGCGCCCGGGTCGGCTTGAGCTGGGAGCCCGAGCACATGCACCTTGTCCGCGAGTCGCCCGACGAAGAGTCGGCGCCCCGCAACGACGACGCCGGTGGCGCCGCCGACCAGTCACAACTGGAAACCACCCACGGAGGTTGATCGCAGATGGTCAGTGAGAAGGACCCACGGAGGATCACCGCCCTGCTGGCGGTTCTGGTCGCGGCAGGGGCACTGGCCCTCGGGCTCGCTGCCTGTGGCAGCAGCGGCAGCGGCGGCATCAACGGCAGCGACACCGAAGCCGAAGAAGTGAAACTCGAAAAGAAGGCCACTGGCGACGTGACGATCTCCAACTGGCCGCTCTACATCGACAAGCAGACCGTCCCCGACTTCGAAAAGGAAACCGGCCTCTCGGTCAAGTACATCGAAGACGTCAACTCCAACGAAGAGTTCTTCGCGAAGATGGACCCGCTGCTGAAACAGGGTGAATCGGGTGGCCGCAGCCTCTTCGTCGTCACCGACTGGATGGCGAACAAAATGCACGAACTCGGCTACCTGCAGAACTTCGACAAGTCGGCGCTGCCGAACTTCGAAAAGAACCTCGTCTCGAACCTGAAAGAACCGTCGTATGACCCGAACCGCGAATTCAGCGCTCCCTGGCAGAGCGGGATGACCGGGATCATCGTCCGCAAGGACCTGGCGCCGGAAGTGAAATCGATCTGCGACCTCTTCGACCCCAAGTACAAGGGCAAGGTCGAGATGCTGAACGAACTCCGCGACACGGTGCCGCTGGTGATGAAGTGCCTGGGTATCGATCCGAGCGAAGCCAGCGAAGCCGACTGGATGAAGGCGATCGACAAAATCAAGGAAGCGACCGAATCGGGGCAGATCCGTCGCTTCACCGGCAACGACTACGGCGCCGACCTGACCAGCGGCAACGCGGTAGCGGTGATCGGCTGGTCGGGCGACGCGGTCCAGCTGCAGGCCGACAACCCGAACATCGAATGGCGGATGCCGACCGAGGGCTGCATCCTCTGGTCGGACAACATGGTGATCCCAGTCGGGTCACCCAATCCGACCGCGGCCGAGGAATGGATCAACTACGTCTACGAACCGAAAAACGAGGCGCAGATCGAGGCCTACGTGAACTACGTCAGCCCGGTCGAACACGTGAAAGAAATCCTTCTGAAGGAAGAACCCGAAATCGCGAAGAACCAGCTGATCTTCCCGAGCAAGTCCTTCACGAAGAACTGCACGATCCAGCCGTCGCCGAGCGGTGAAGAAGAACAGAACCTGAACCGCGCCTTCAACGCGGTCCTCAACGGCTGAGCCCGATGAGGCGCCGGGTCGCTCCCTACTTCCTACTCGGGCCGGGAGCGGCCTGGCTGCTTCTGTTCTTCGTCGTCCCGCTCTATTACCTGGCCGAACTCTCGCTCAACGCCGGCGTCTTCGGCTCCTACCACTTCGACTGGCACTGGGCCAACTACTCGGACGCGCTCTCGCTCTACGACACCCAGTTCGAGCGCTCGTTCATCTACGCCGGGCTGGCGACCCTGTTCGCGCTGCTGCTGGCCTACCCGCTGGCATACACGATCGCCTTCAAGGCCGGGCGCTGGCGCAACGTGATGCTGTTCGCCGTCGTCGCCCCGTTCTTCACCACCTACCTGATCCGGACCCTGGCCTGGGAGACGATCCTCTCCGACCAGAGCCCGGTGGTGAAGGTGCTCGACGCGATCGGGCTGGCCCCGGAAGGGCACGTACTGGCGACCGGGGGCGCGGTGATCGCCGGCCTCACCTACAACTTCCTGCCGTTCATGGTGCTGCCGATCTACGCCAGCCTCGAGCGGATCGACGTGCGGCTGATCGAGGCGGGTAAGGACCTATACGCGTCGGCCTCGCAGACCTTCTTCCGGGTGACGCTGCCGCTCTCCGCGCCCGGGGTGGTGGCGGGCACGCTCCTCACCTTCATCCCCGCCTCCGGCGATTACGTCAACGCCCAGTTCCTCGGCAGCGCCAGCAACCAGATGATCGGCAACGTAATCCAGTCGCTCTACCTCAAACAGAGCGACTACCCGGCGGCAGCGGCGCTCTCCTTTGTGCTGATGGCGGCGATCCTGATCCTCGTCCTCATCTACATCCGTTTCGCCGGCTCGGAGGCGCTGATGGGTGAGGAGGCGATCTGATGGAGGGCGCCTGGCGCTGGCTGCGCGAGCACGCCGTGCAGATCGTCGGCGTCCTCGTCGTCCTCTACATGCTGATCCCGATCGTCGTCATCTTCGGCTTCTCGTTCAACGATCCGGCCGGCCGCTACAACTTCACCTGGGTCGGCTTCACCCTCGACCACTGGCGCAACGCCTTTGGGATCCCCGAGCTGAACGAAGCGCTGCTGACGAGCCTCAAACTGGCGGTGCTGGCGACGCTGATCGCGACCACGATCGGCACCCTGATGGCGATGGCGCTGGTCCGCTACGAGTTCTTCGGCCGCCGGGCGGCGAACTTCCTGATCGTGATCCCGATGGCGACGCCCGAGGTGGTGATGGGCTCGGCCCTGCTCTCCTTCTTCCTCCTCATCGGCACCTTCAACCTCGGCTTCGAAACCCTGCTGATCGCCCACGTCATGTTCTGCATCAGCTTCGTCGTCGTCGTCGTCCGCTCACGCCTGATCGGCTTCGACCGCAACCTCGAGGAGGCGGCCAAGGACCTCGGCGCCAGCCCCTTCACCACCTTCCGCCTAGTCACCCTGCCCCTGATCATGCCCGGCATCTTCGGGGCCGCCATGCTCGCCTTCGCCCTCTCCATAGACGACTTCGTCATCTCCAACTTCAACTCCGGCACCACCGTCACCTTCCCCCTCTACATCTTCGGCGCCGCCCAGCGCGGCATCCCGGTAGAGGTCAACGTCATAGCGATGATCCTCTTCTTCTTCACCTGCGCCGCGATGGGCTTCGCCACCTGGCAGCAGCGGCGGGCGGAAAAGATGACTTCGGTCAGACCTGAACAGGAGTCGACGATCGCGGTCCCGGCGGGGGCTCCGGCCGCGACCTGAACCCAGCGCCACTTCGTCAGCTGCGCGTCAGGGTCGGTAGCCAGCTTTGCGAAGCTCGGCCAGCGTCACCATCAGCCTTCGCGGAGCGACGCTGAGAGCGTGGAACCCAAACCGTTCGTAGAAGGCCGCCGCCACGTCATCGATGGCGTGGACTACGACTGCCCGCACGGCAACCTCGTGAGCGGCTCGGCCGATGCGTTCCAACGCATCGTTGAGAAGCGCTACTCCGAGACCTTCCCGTTGCCACCGCTTATCGACGGCGAGCCGAGCGAGAATCACCACCGGGATCGGGAAGTGCCGCGATAGTCCCTTGCGGACCGCAGCCGTCGCTTCTCCGTGGTCCACCTCCCCAGCCACGAGGGTGTAATAGCCGCGAACCGCACCGAGATCGTCGCTGGCCACGAACGTCCGGGTGGAATCTCGCCGCTCACCTTGACCAGCTGAGTGACGTAGCCAGCGGTCGAGAGATTCGCGTCCACAGTCGAACGTCGACACGTCGTGCCGCGACGGATCGAAGGGCTCAGTCGGTCGAGACTTCTCCCTCACGCTCGGCGACGCAGATCCCGAAGGCCGGCCACCGCTTTCTCGTCGGGCCGATCCAGCGCCTCCATGAAGCGCTTTGCCTCTTGCGCGCTGAGGGCGACCGCGCCCTGCTCCGCCAACACCTCATGAGCCCGCGCCCGCGCCGCGCGGCGAAAGAAGTCGCTCAGGCTCTCGCCCAAGGCCGACGCGGCGGCAGCGTCGAGTTCTCGCTCCTCGTCGCTGAGGCGCACTTCGATCCGGCGGGTCTTTGGATTGGTCGTCGGCTCCACCTCCCGGACATTGTACGGAGGCTCAGCGACCGATGTGAAAGCCGATCAGCTCTGGGACCTTCGCTACAGCTGAGGCAGCTCGGTTGGGCTGATGGCCCTGCATCTCTGCTTGCTCTTTTTTCTCTATTGCGAAGCGGATCGATTCCCCTCCTAGCCAGTGAAAGGGCTCCGGGGGGACTCTTGGGGTCTTTGGGTCTACGAAGGCGAGGCGGGTGTGGTCGTCTTCTTGGTCGAGGGCCAGAGAGGCGAGGGTGCGGCCGACCATGTTGCTGGGGCCGACGCCGTTGCCGGTGTAGCCGGCGGCGACGAAGGCGTTGCCTCGGCCGAGGGTGGTGACGGCGGGGAGGTGGGTCGGGGAGGCGTCTATCGGGCCGCCCCAGGCGTGGGTAAGGCGGCGGCCTCGTAGCTGGGGGAAGTAGTCGTGGAGGTGGTCGGCGGCGCCGGCGATGACTGCGGGGTCGACCTCGCTGCGGCCCTTCGTCCGCGCGCCCATCGCGATCCGGCCGCCGCCCCAGCCGAAGGCGATGCGGCCGTCGTTGGTGGTGCGGAAGTAGTGGAGGAGGGAGCGGGAGTCGGTGATGCACTCGCCGCCGGTCCAGCCCAGCTCCTCGAGCAGGTCGGGGACCGGCTCGGTGAGGACGATGTGGGAAGAGGCGACGGTGAGGCGGCCGCGCAGGGGGCCGGCCTTGGCGGCGCTGCCGATTGCGAGGACGCCGCGGGCGGCGCGGACGGAGCCCGCGTCGGTTCGCGCTTCGATCCCGTCGCCTGATTCCTGAAGTGA
>DASTGL010000009.1:0-7361 GCA_035719145.1 Solirubrobacterales bacterium | reverse complement strand
GAATTGGGGCTGCATCTGAAGCTGCCTGGCGAGATTAAAGCCAACAAAACCACCGGCCAACTAAGCGCAGAATTCAACGAAACGCCACAGTTGCCGGTTGAACAGATAGATCTGGAGTTCAAGGGCGGGCCGCAGGCGCCGCTGAAGAACCCGGACTCCTGCGGCTCCTATACGGCCAGCTATAGGTTCACTCCATGGTCCGGAAATCCGCCTGTCACCGGTCAGACTCAGCCCATAGAGATTGATCAGGGCTGCGGCAACGGCGGGTTTGCTCCGAAGCTGGAAGCGGGGGTCGTCAATCCCGTCGCTGGGGGCTATTCGCCCCTAGTGGTCAACCTGAAGCGCGAAGACGGTGAAGATAACGTCTCCTCGTTCGAACTGAGCCTGCCCAAAGGAGAGCTCGCGAAGCTTAAGGGCGTGCCGCTTTGCTCGGATTCGGATGCGGCGACCGGCAACTGCACGCAGGACAGCCAAATCGGGTCCGTGGCCGCAGCCGTCGGGGCCGGCAGTCAGCCGTTGTGGATCCCGCAGCCCGGAAAGGCGCCGACGGGAGTCTTTCTTGCTGGTCCCTACAAAGGAGCCCCATACAGCGTGGTCACCAAGGTGCCGGCGCAGGCGGGGCCGTTCGACCTAGGAACGGTGACGGTGCGAGGCGGGCTCTATGTTGATCCAAACACGGCTCAGGCAACGGTCAAAACCGATCCCCTGCCGCAGATCCTGGAAGGCGTGCCCGTGCTCTACCGCACGATCCACGTCTCGATCGACCGCGATCAGTTCGCGCTCAGCCCGACCAACTGCAACGAACAGTCGGTTGAGTCGGCCGTTGCTTCGGCCCACGGCGCGGTCGCCCACCCGAGTGACCGCTTTCAGGTTGGCGAATGCGGCGCGCTGAAGTTCGGCCCCTCTTTGAAGCTGCGGCTGAAGGGCGGGACCAAGCGGGCCCAATATCCAGCTCTGACGGCAACGTTGTCGACCGGCAGGAACGAAGCGAACATTCGCAAGGTCTCGGTCGCCCTGCCGCATTCAGAGTTCTTGGCCCAGGAGCACATCAACACGATCTGCACCCGAGTCCAGTTCGCCCAGGAAGCCTGTCCGAACGGTTCCATCTACGGCCGGGCCAGAGCGATAACGCCGCTTCTGGACGAGCCTCTGGAAGGCCCCGTGTACCTGCGGTCGTCCGACCATCCGTTGCCGGACCTGGTGATCGCGTTGCGTGGCCAGCTCGACATCAATCTCGTCGGTCGGATCGATTCAGTACGAGGCGGGATCCGGGCCACCTTCGAGGGGATTCCGGACGCGCCGGTCAGCAGGTTCGTCCTGAAGATGAAGGGTGGCAAGAAGAGCCTCCTGGTCAACTCGACCGACATCTGCTCTGGCAAGCACCGGGCGACGGTGAAGATGGGAGCCCAGAACGGCAAGCACCACGACCCGCACCCGCCGCTCAGCGGCGGGTGCTAGCGGGTGGGCCGATTCAGTCCGACGGCTTCTCGCCGATGATGAAGTCCGACTTCTTCGAATCGTCGAACTTCACCCAGCAGTGATCGGGAGCCACGCCGGCTACCTCGATCAGGGCCGCTTCGATTCGCTTGGCGATCTCCGCCTTCTGCTCGTCGGAGCGGCCCTCGTACCAGTGGACGTGAACGAAAGGCATCGGTTCGGTGAGGCGTGAGGACGCCGCCGCTAGGCGAGCGCCGGCTCCAGCTCGGCCTCGAGGCGGCGCTTGGGCATCGCGCCGACGACTTTCTTCGCGATCGCGCCGTCCTTGAAGAGGATCATCGTCGGGATCGAGAGGACTTCGTACTGGGCCGCCGTCTGCTGGTTCTCGTCGACGTTGATCGAGACGATCTTGAGGTCGTCGCGCTCGCCGTCGATCTCCTCGAGGACCGGGTGGACGACGCGGCAGGGACCGCACCAGGGCGCCCAGAAGTCGACGAGCACGGGACCCTCGGCCTCGAGCACGTCGGATTTGAAGGTGGCGTCGGTTACGTCGGTCAATTTGCCAGTCACTGTCCGTCTCCCGGTCGTGTGTTTGCCCTCAATACTTCATAAAGTATAGCGGCCCCGCGCAACCCCGTCGACGCCGTCCACTCTTCGTACCCGTCCTGGCGACGATGGTATTCCTTGGCAGGTGACCAACGCCGAGATAGCCGCCGCGCTGGAAGAGCTGGGGATCCTCTACGAGCTCGACGGCGCGGTCAAATACCGGGTCCTCGCCTACAGCACCGCGGCCAAGGCGATCCGCGAGAGCCCGGTCGCGGTCGCCGAGCTCGCCGCGCAGGGCCGGGCGACCGAGGTGCCGGGGGTCGGCAAGACGCTGGCGGAAAAGATCGACGCGCTGCTGGAGACCGGCGAGATCCCGGCGGCGGTGAAGCTGAAGGCGAAGTTCCCGCCGACCCTGATCGAGGTGACCCGCGTTCCCGGGGTCGGCCCGAAAACCGCGCGACGCCTGTTCGAGGAGCTGGAGATCTCCTCGATGGAGGACCTGAAAGCGGCGGCGGAGGCGAAGAAGATCCGCGACGTCAAAGGGCTCGGGCCGAAGGCCGAGGAGAACATCCTCGCCGCGCTCGAGCGCCTGGGCGAGCCGGGGGAGGGCCCGGGCCGGCTGCTGCTTTCGAAGGTCAAGCCGATCGCCGAGGAGCTGGCGGCGGCGCTGCGCGAGCATCCCGCCGCCGACAAGGTCGAGGTCGCAGGCTCGGTCCGCCGCTGGGGCGAGACCTGCAAGGACATCGACATCATCGCCACCGCCGAGGAGCCCGCCGCGTTGGCCGAGCACCTCGCCGCCCACCCGCTGGTCGCCGCGGCCGGCACCCCGGGCCCGAACGGCGTCCGCGCCCAGACCCACAACGGCATCTCGGTCGACCTGCGGATCGTCCTGCCCGCCAACTTCGGCAACCTGCTCCAGCACTTCACCGGCTCCAAGGCCCACAACGTGCAGCTGCGCGAAGAGGCGGTCGCCCGCGGGCTCTCGGTCTCCGAGCACGGGATCACCGAGACCGAGAGCGGCGACGTCACCCACTGCGCGACCGAGGCCGAGGTCTACGAGCGCCTCGGCTACGAGTACATCGAGCCGGAGCTGCGCGAGGGGCGCGGCGAGCTGAAGGCGGCGCGCGAAGGCAAGCTGCCGCAGCTGGTCGAGCTCGACGACATCAAGGGCGACCTCCACTCCCACACCACGCTCTCGGACGGGCGCAACAGCCTCGAGGAGATGGCCGAGGCGGCGCGCGACCGCGGCTACGAGTACCTGGCGATCACCGACCACTCCGCCACTCACGGCTTCGGCGACCACGTAACCGCTGAGCGCCTCTGGGAACGGATCGAGGAGGTCCGCGCCTGGAACGAGGCCAACGCCACCAAGAAGTTCCGCCTCCTCGTCGGCTCGGAGATCAACATCGGCCTCGACGGCTCGCTCGACTACTCCGACGACCTCGTCGCCGCGCTGGACTGGGTGGTCGCCAGCGTCCACACCTCCTTCTCGGTGCCGGAAAAGCAGATGAACGAGCGGATCCTCACCGCGATCGCCAACCCGAACGTCGACTGCATCGGCCACCTCACCGGGCGCCTGATCGGACGCCGCGAGCCCTACGGCGTCGACATCGAGGCGATCGCCGCCGCCGCGGCCGAGCACGGGACGATGATCGAGATCAACGGCAACCCCAACCGCCGCGACCTCTCCGACCTCCACGCCCGCCTCGCCTCGGAAGCCGGGGTCAAGATCGTCCTCAACACCGACGCCCACGGCGTCGACACCCTCGACAACCTGGCCTACGCCGTAGCCACCGCCCGCCGCGCCTGGCTCACCGCCGCCGACGTCGCCAACACCCGCAGCTGGGCGAAGCTCCAGAAGCTGCTGAAGGGCTAGACGGGGTCGCCGAGGCCGCCGCGCAGGCCGGGCGTCCGCACCAGCTCGATCGGGCGCAGGGCGTTGGTCGGGAGGACGTAGAACTTGACGCCGTCGCGGCTCTCGATTCCGAGCACGGCGGCCTCGCGGGTGTGCCAGGCGAGCGAGACGATCAGGGCGTAGCCGGCGCCGACGGCGGCGACGCCGGGGAAGAAGATGCCGAGGGCGCCGGCGGCGATCGCGGTGAAGGCGATCGGCCAGAGGCGGGTGAGGGCGATCCGGGCCGGGGTTTGCTCCGGGAGTGAGGTGGCGGTGCGGGCACGGGCGAGGGCGTCGCGGACGTCGTCGGCGGCGCGCTGCGGGCGGCCCAGGTAGATGCCGATCGCCAGCGCGATCAGCCACCAAGCCGCGGCGATCACGGCGATCCGGGTGTCGCCGTCGCGGTTGGCGGCGATCGCCGTGATCGCCCCGAGCGCAGTCGCCTCGGCGGCGGTGATGAAGACGCTGGCACGGAGCAGGTCGGTGTAGGGCATCGCTACCTCCCGAACTGCATCAGATTGTGGTCTCTATAGGGCCAGAATTTGATGCAGTTCGGATGGTCCGCACGTGTCAGCTCGCCAGCCACGTCAGGATCTCCAGCCAGCCGTCTAGGCCGGTCACGGTGACGTCGCACTCTTCGGCCAGCTCGGCCGGGCCCTCGGGCGAGAGGACGCCGACGCAGACCGCGGCGCTCAGCTGGCCCTCCTCGCTCAGCTCGCGCAGGCGGCGGAAGGCGTCGAGGTCGGTGCGGTCGTCGCCGGCGTAGGCGGCGCGGTCGAGGCGCTCGTCGGCGAGCAGCGAGGCGATGGCGCCGTCCTTGCCACCGCCGCCGACCGGCCGCAGCTCCAGGACCTTGCGCCCCCAGCGCGGTTCCAGCCCGGCGCGGCCGGCTTCCCTGGCGAGCTCGCGGGCGCGGCTCTCCGCCGCCGCCTCGTCGGCGCTGCCGCGCCAGTGCAGCGCCTGGATCGGGCCCTTGTCCTCCTGCCGCAGGCCGGCGGCCGCGAGCCGCGCCCCGTCAACCGAAGCGAGGAAGTCGACCGCTTCGCGCTCCCGCCCCGCCACCGAGGGGTCGGGCCGCGGCGACTCCTCCCCCGGCAGCAGCAGTTCGAGCCCATGGTTGCCGGCGTAGGCGAGCGAGTCGAGCCCGACCAGCCGCCGCGCGTCCCGAGCCTGCCGCCCCGAGATGCAGCCGACCAGCGCGTAGCGCTCGCCTAGCGCCGCCAACACCTCGCGCGCCGCCGCCGGCACCGCCGCTTCGTCGGCGCGCTCGACGATCGGCGCCAGCGTCCCGTCGACGTCGGTGAGGATCGCCGCCCGGCCCGGCTCCTCCCGCAGCGGCGCCAGCGCAGCGGTCCAGTCGCGGCCCCCGGAGCGCCCGGGGGTCTCAGAGTCGGGGGGCACGGCTCTTAGTATCGCGTGATGCCCGCCGCCGAGAGCCCCGACCACGCTCTCCTCAAGCTGGCGGCCATCGGCACCCTGGCCGGTCTCTTCAGCGGCCTCTTCGGAGTCGGCGGCGGGACGATCATCGTGCCGCTGCTGATCTTCTGGTTCGGCTACGGCGAGCGCCTCGCCACCGGCACCAGCCTCGCCGCGATCGTCATCATCGGCCTCGCCGGCGCCCTTGCCCAGGGCGGCTTCTACGGCAACGTCCACGTCGGCACCGCGCTCCTGCTCTCGATTCCCGCCGCGGCCGGCGTCGTCGGTGGCACCGCGATCCAGCAGCGGATCCCGCAGCGCGCCGTCTCCTACCTCTTCGCCCTGCTGCTGGTGGCGATCGCGGTGGAGCTGATCCTCTCTTGAGGCGGACCCGGTGAACGAGCTCGCGGCCGCCCTGATCTGCCTGGCCGGCGGGATGACCGGCGGCCTCGTCGGGGTCGGCGGCGGCATCCTCTTCGTCCCGGCGCTGACCGTCTTCATCGGCCTCAGCCAGGTCGAGGGGGAGTCGACTTCGCTGCTGATGATCGTCTTCGTCGCGATCGTCGGCGCCTACCGCCAGAACGGCTACGGCAACGTCCGCCTGCGCGAGGCGCTAATCATCGGCGCCCTCTCGCCGCTCGGCGTCCTGGTCGGCGTCGCCATCGCCAACCACGTCTCCGAACGGGTCCTCCAGCTCGCCTTCGCCGCGCTCGCCCTGTTCATGGCCGCCCAGCTCGTCCGCCGCGCCCGCAGCGCCGCCTAAAGAGGGCCCGCAGCACATGGCCTAAGCTCAGAAGCGTGGATTCTTTGACCTGGGAAGGCGACCTCCCGCACCTGCGCTCACCGATCCTGGTCTGCGCCTTCCGCGGCTGGAACGACGCCGCCGCGGCCGCTTCGACCGCGCTCGCCTCGATCGCCAACGATCTCGAAGGCGAGCTGATCGCCCGCATCGACCCCGAGGACTTCTTCGACTTCCAGTCGACCCGGCCGACGATCACGATGGACGAAGGCCAGACGCGGCGGATCGAGTGGCCGGAAAACAACGTCTTCGCGGTGCGGGTGCCGACCGCCGACCGCGACCTCGTCCTCTTCGACGGGACCGAGCCGAACCTGCGCTGGCGCACCTTCTCGGAGACGGTCGCCACCGTCGCCGACGCCCTCGGCGTCGAGATGGTGATCACCCTCGGCGCCCTGATCGCCGAGGTCTCCCACACCCTGCCGGTGCCGATCACCGGCCTCGCCTCCTCCCAGGAGCTGGTCGAGGAGCTGGAGCTGGAGCGCTCGAGCTACGAGGGCCCGACCGGGATCGTCGGCGTCGTCCACGACCTCTGCCGCCAGAACGGGCTCGACTCCGCCTCGCTGTGGGCGGCGGTGCCCCACTACGTCGCCGCCGTCCCCAACCCGAAGGCGGCGCTGGCGCTGCTGCGCCGGCTCGAGGGCCTGACCGGGATCGCCGTCGAGGCCTCCGAGCTGGAGGAGGAAACCGAGGACTACGAGGAGCAGATCGGCCGCGCCGTCGCCGCCAACCCCGAGATCGAGGAGCTGGTCCAGCGGATCGAGGCCGAACAGGCCGACCTGATCGAAGAGGGCGAAGAGGTCCCCAACGCCGACACCCTCGCCCGCGAGTTCCAGCGGTTCCTACGCCAGCGCGGCGACAGTCAAAACTGACCGTCGATCACGCTTCGGCGGCGGGGCAGATCAGCCGGTAGTCGCACCAGCTGCAGACCTTCGGCGAGGGGCGGGGCTCGAAGTCCTGGCTGAGGACGCCCTCGCCGACCTGCAGGACGGTGCGCTCGACCCGCTCGGCGTCGTCGGGCTTGGTCGGCGCCGCGACCTTGTCGGCGTCGAGCACGTAGTAGTAGCTGCAGACGCCGGCCTCGAGGTCCCAGTCCTCGCGTGCGGCGACGCGGTAGAGCGCTAGCTGCAAGTCGTTCTCGAGGGCGGCTTCGCTCTTGCGCTCGCCGGTCTTGTAGTCGATCAGCTCATGGCTGCCGTCCGGGAGGCGGTCGACCCGGTCGACGCGGCCGCGAACGCGGTGCGGGCCGATCTTGATGTCGAACTTTCGCTC
>DASTGL010000008.1:0-3492 GCA_035719145.1 Solirubrobacterales bacterium | reverse complement strand
TCGAAGAGCGGCCCGCTCCAGGCCTCGGTCGCTTCGGCGTTGTCGGGGGCAACCGACGACATGACGCTCATCGTACGCCGAAGTGGGCTACCCGCAAGGCCTCTTCGCGATCCTCGTAGGGGCGCCAGCTGAGAATGCGGCGATCCCGCAGCTCGAAAACCCACGCCATCTCTTCATCGCCAGCGTGCGAGCCGTCCTCCTCCCAATGCCATGCTCGCGTGATCAGCGCCACCGCTCGATCGGACTCCTCATAGAGGTCGTCGAGAGTGATGGTCTGCTGGGCGCCACCGGGACTCTTCGTCGCCCAGAGCCGCGCTGCCTCGATCCCCTTGCGCAAACCTCTGCCTGAGTGCAGTTCGACCGCAGGATCGAGGACCTCCACGAAGGCGTCGAGATCCTGCTCGTTAAACGCGCGGATGAATTCTCTGACCGGGTCCACTGAGGAGCCGAAAATCAAGCAGATCGGGGGATGCAGGGAGGGCGACGAGGGGAGCGCACTTCAAGTGCGTGACCCGAAGGCGACCGACCGAAGACCCGATATGCGCCGATTTGCAGGCTCCTCAGGAGCCGTGGCACTTCTTGTACTTTTTGCCGCTGCCACACCAGCAGGGGTCGTTGCGGCCGATGTTCTCTTTGTCGTCTTTGACGACCGTCTCGACCGTTTCGAAGCCGCCGCTGTTCGGCCCGGCGGCCTGCGCTGCGGCGACGTCGACGGCGCTGGCACCGCTCGCGGCGGCGACCTCCTGCAGCGCCGAAGGCTGGTTCTCCAGCGTGCCGCCGGAGTAGGCGAGGCCCGCCGTCTCGCCGCCGCCGTTGGTCGCCGCGACGGCGCCCCCTGCCTCGTCGGGCTGGATTTCGATCTCGGCCCGGAAGACCAGCTTCGAGAACTCGTCCCAGATCGAGTGCAGCAGCTCTTCGAACATCTGGAAGCCCTCGTTTTTGTAGGCGACGAGGGGGTCGATCTGGGCGAAGCCGCGGAGGTGGATGCCTTCGCGCAGGTAGTCCATGTCGAAGAGGTGTTCGCGCCAGCGGTTGTCGATCACCTGCAGCAGGATCGAGCGCTCCAAAAAGCGCATCAGCTCCTCGCCGAGCTGCTCTTCGCGCTCGTCGTAGGCGCTCATCACGTCGTCGTCGAGGGATTCTTTGAGCTGCATGCGGTCGACCGTCTCCGGCGCCAGGCTGGCGACGTCGACGCCGACCGGCCAGATCTGGCGCAGCTGCACCTCCAGCTCCTCCAGGTCCCAGTCCTCGAGGATGTCGCTGGCGGTGTACTCGTCGACCAGGCGCTCGATCACGCCCTCGAGTTCGTCGCGGGCGTTCTCGGAGATGTCGCGGCCTTCGAGGATCTCGCGCCGATATTTGTAGACGACCCGCCGCTGCTCGTTCATCACGTCGTCGTACTCGAGCACCCGTTTGCGGATCAGGAAGTTCTGCTCCTCGACTTTCTTCTGGGCGTTCTCGACGGTTTTCGTCAGCATCTTCGCTTCCAGCGGCACTTCCTCGCCGTCGTCGCCGGTGGGGCCGAGTTTGTCGAGGATGTTGTAGATCCGGTCGCCGGCGAAGAGGCGGATCACGTCGTCTTCGGCGGAGAGGAAGAAGCGCGACTCGCCCGGGTCGCCCTGGCGGCCGGAGCGGCCGCGCAGCTGGTTGTCGATGCGGCGGGACTCATGGCGCTCGGTTCCGCAGATGTAGAGGCCGCCGAGCTCGCGCACTTCTTCGGCCTCGGCTTTGCACTGCGGCTCCAGCTCGGTCGTCTTCGCGGCCAGCGCCTCCTCGTAGCCCTCGCTCTCGTGCGTGATCCCCTGTTTTTTCAACTCCGCGATCGCCAGGTGTTCGGGGTCGCCGCCGAGCTTGATGTCGACGCCGCGGCCGGCCATGTTGGTGGCGATCATCACCGCGCCCTTGCGGCCGGCCTGGGCGATCAGCTCGCCCTCTCGTTCGGCGTGCTCGGGCTTGGCGTTGAGGACGGCGTGTTTGATCCCCTCGCGTTTGAGCGCGCCGGAGATCATCTCCGAGACCTCGACCGAGACCGTGCCGACGAGGATCGGCTGGCCTTTTTCGTGGCGGCCGATGATCTCCGCCAGCACCGCGCCCCACTTGCCGTCTTTGGTCTTGAAGATCTGGTCGTTCTGGTCCTTGCGGACCATCGGTTTGTTGGTCGGGATCTCGACCACCGGCATCTCGTAGATCTTCATGAACTCGGTCGCCTCGGTGAGGGCGGTACCGGTCATCCCGGCGAGCTTGTCGTAGAGGCGGAAGTAGTTCTGCAGGGTGATCGTCGCCAGGGTCTGGTTCTCCTCGCGGATCGCCACGCCCTCCTTCGCCTCGACCGCCTGGTGCAGGCCCTCCGACCAGCGCCGGCCCTCGAGAATGCGGCCGGTGAACTCGTCGATGATCATCACCTCGCCGTCGATCACCGCGTAGTCGTCGTCTTTCTTGTAGAGCGACTCCGCCTTCAGCGCCTGGCTGAGGTGGTTGACGAGGTTGCCGTGCTCACCGAGGTAGAGGTTGTCGACGCCGACGAATTCCTCGGCTTTCTTGACCCCGCGCTCGGTCGGGGCGACGGTCTTGTGCTTCTCGTCGTACTCGTAGTCGTAGTCGGCCTCGTGCGTCTCCTTGTTTTCCCCGAGCGATTTCAGTTTCTGTTTCGCCGGCACGCCGACCATCTGTTTCGCCAGGCGGGCGAAGGTGTAGTAGGTCTGCGCCGCCTGTTCGGGCTGGCCGGAGATGATCAGCGGCGTCCGCGCCTCGTCGATCAGGATGTTGTCGACCTCGTCCACGATCGCGAAGTGGTGGCCGCGCTGGACGCAGTGCTCGAGCCGGTCGGCCATGTTGTCGCGCAGGTAGTCGAAGCCGAACTCCGAGTTGGTCCCGTAGGTGATGTCGAGCGCGTATTTGCGCTGGCGGGAGTCGTGGTCGTCGAAGTCCTGGACGGCGTCGACGGTGCAGCCGAGCGCGTCGTAGATCGGTTTCA
This sequence comes from Solirubrobacterales bacterium, assembly GCA_035719145.1. GTDB lineage: Bacteria > Actinomycetota > Thermoleophilia > Solirubrobacterales > 70-9 > VAYN01. The sequence continues at coordinate 518 of DASTGL010000008.1, read as the reverse complement.
TCCATTCGGCGTCGCGGCGGGCGAGGTAGTCGTTGACGGTGACGACGTGGACGCTGTTGCCAGCGAGCGTGTTGAGGAAGACAGCCAGGGTCGCGGTCAGGGTCTTGCCCTCGCCGGTCCGCATCTCGGCGATCGCGCCGTCGTGGAGGACCATGCCGCCGATCAGCTGGACGTCGTAGTGGCGCTGACCGGTCGAGCGCTTCGAGGCCTCTCGCGTGAGCGCGAACGCCTCCGGCAGCAGGTCGTCTAGAGACTCGCCGCCGCGGGCGCGCTCGCGCAGCTTGTCCGCCTCCTGGCGGATTTCAGCGTCGGAGAGGACTTCCATCTCCGGCTCATAGCGGTTGATCGCCTCCGCGCGCTTCTGGTAGGCCTTGAATTTCCGACCCTCCCCCGCCCGCAGCGCCTTCGTTACAAGGTCCATCGCTGGCATTGCTCAAGGGTAGCGGTGTGGGTAGGGGGCCGGTTGTCCCCTCGCCAGAGACCGTATGTAGTGCAAGGTTCGAGCGCTTCCGGCACCG
>DASTGL010000007.1:0-5189 GCA_035719145.1 Solirubrobacterales bacterium | reverse complement strand
AAACGCCATCCTCTCTATCCTCGCGGCACGCGCAGGTCAACTCGCCTAGGGAGCGGGTGCGCTACCAGGGATCGAGGGAGCAACGATGGGGAAACTTCAGCCGTCAGCGGCGATCCGCCGGGCTATTCCCCTGCGCGACCCGGATCGCCTCTTCGGTTCCGAGATAGGGACGCAGGAAAAGCTCGACGAGGTCCGGCAGGAGCGCGGGCATCTCGCTCGCTTCGCCGGCGTTGACCTTGATCGCCAGCAGTCGCGAGAGCCCTCCGGCAAGGGCCTCGGTGCGGATCTCGGCTGCACCGTCGGCTTCCGAGCCCGCCGGCAGCTTTGCCAGCAGCACCTCGACCAGCTCGCGGATCGCCGCATGGTGGCGGTCGGAGATCTCGTCGCCGACGCTCGCCGGCGAGATCAGAAAAAAGGCGGCAAGGTCAGAATGGCCCCCCAGACTCTCGAGCAGCGCGGCAAGGCCGCCGCGCACCGAGCCGGGCCAATCCTGCGCCGAGGAGCCCGCCGCCACCCGCTCACGCAGGAACTCGAAGGTCGCCTCGTAGGCGGCGCGGTAGCAGTCCTCCCGGTTGGCGAACGATTCGTAGAAGGTCTTGCGCGAGACCTTGGCCGCGGCGATGACGTTGGCGATCGTCGCCTTCCCGTACCCCTGCTCGGCGACGGTTTCGATCATGCCGCTGACAAGCCGGGAGCGCTGGTTTTCGACGATCAGCTCGCGGGGGAGGCCATGCCGCCCCCGCGGCAGGCTCTGCGGTTTGGTCTTTCTCTCAGTCGCCATCGAGTCTCGGAATCCACACCCTTACAGAGTGGCTTCCGCGACCTGCTTTGCCTCCGCGTCGCCCAGGTACGGGGAGAGAGCGATCTGGATCGTCTCCTCCAGCAGCGGCTCGGTCTCTTTCAGCTCCCCCTTGACGAGACGCTGGTGGATGATCCAGACGACGCCGCCGAGCACCGCCTCCTCGAGCGTCGTCGAGAGATCGCGCGTCTTCGGGTTGAAGGTCCGCCCCTCGCGCAGCTTCGGCACGGTCCGGTCGAGCGCTTCCTCGTAGCGGCGATAGGCGGCCGGCCCTGCCGCCTGCACCTCGACCAAGCCGACCCGGGCGCGGCGCGGGTCGGCGACGATCAGGTCGAGCAGGCAGCCGAGCCCCGCGGCGATCTGGTGCGCCCACTCGCTCTCGCGGGCGACCGCCGCGGCGAGGGCCTCTGCCGTCTCGGCGACGATCCGGTCGAAGGCGGCGAGGAAGCAGGCTTCCTTGCCGTCGAAGAGGTCGTAGAAGGCGACGTAGCCGACCCGTGCCGCCTTGACGATGTGGTCGATCGAGGTGTTGCGGTAGCCGCGCTCGGCGACGAGATCGACCGTCGCCGCGAACAACCGCTCGCGCTGATGGGCGGCGACGACATCCGGTGCCAACCCGTGCCGGCCCAGCGGCACGATGGCCTCCTCCAAGGGCTGACCCATTCGGTCAGGATACCTATCGGGGTTCGTGGGGAGAACGTTTTTCATCAGAGGGATATAGTTTCCCGAGCGAGTCGCCCTCACCAGGAGGCGGTGCGAAAGAGCCGCGGGGCGACGCGACGCCAATGCAAGAACAGGGGCCGGGCGCCGGTAAACGATCGATCGATGCCGCGCCTGCGCGCGCGCGCTGCCGGGCGGCGATGCTCGAGCTGAGCGGAGAGATCGGCTACCGCGCGGTCACCGTCGAGAAGGTGCTCTCGCACAGCGGCGTCAGCCTGCGGCAGTTCGAAGCCGAGTTCGGCGACCTCGAGGGCTGCTTCGTCGCCGCCTACGAAGCGGAGGCCGACGCCCTCTGCGAGGCGATGCTGGTCGCCGCTCGGCAGGCGGACGGGTGGCGCGACGGGGTGCGAGCGGGGCTGGCGACGCTGCTGCGGTTCGTCTCCGAGCGGCCGTTGGTGGCGAAGGCGCTCGTCCGCGATGTCCATGTGGTCGGTGGCCGCGCTTTGGAGAAGCACGAGGAGGTGCTCGCGCAGCTCAGTACCGCGATCGGCAGGAGCGTGGAACTGCCCGAGGGGCAGCCGGGGGAGACACCGAGCTTCATCGTCGGCGCGATCGAGGGCGTGGTGACGGCGCGGCTGGCCCGCGACGAAACCGAGGACATGCCGGCGCTGCTGCCGGAACTGATGTACCTCGTCGTCGCTTCGTTCGAAGGGCGAGACGCGGCCGCCCGGGAGCTGGACGAGGAATGAGCTTCTTCTATCCAGATACGCCGCTTGACTTTAAAGAGCGAGTACGTTTATATTCTTGGCGTTCGCCAGGGAGCGATCACAGGGATTCGGTGCGGGGGGTAGGGCAAAACCTCGCCGCCGCGCCGTTTCGGGACGGGCACAGGGGCCCAGAGAGCAAGGAGAGGGACTAAGTGAGAAGCCACGCGAAGGCAGCGTCCGCGCCATCGACCAACCGTGAGAACGGCACGTTCTCGCTCGGCGTCGTCGGGGCGATGCTCGTCTGCGCGGCGGCTTTCCTGGGGATTGGTGCGCCCGCGGCCAGCGCCGCGCCGGAAGCGCAGCCGACCTTCGCGCCGCTGACCACCTTCGAATCCGAAACGTTCAACAGCGTTCCTACGCCCACGGGTGGAACGCTCGCTCTCGACAGCAACGGCAACATTTTCGTTGCCGACGAACTTTCCGAACGGGTCCACATCTTCGCGCCCGATGCGGTGCTCGGTGGCACTCCGCTGACGACCGCGCTGTCTGCAGGCTCCTATCCGACTGCCATCGCAGTGGACCGAGCGACCGACGACCTCTACGTAGAGGAATCGGGAGTCTTTACCTCCTCCCCCGGTGTGAAGAGATACACGTCCGATGGCAACACTCCGCCCACCTACACGGTGGACCCCAGTTTCAACGCTCCGCCCGGTCAGCAGATTGCCGTCGACCCGACGACCCATGACCTGCTTGTCGCCGATGCAGGTGCCGAAGCCATTCGCCGATACGACACCAGCGGGACCTTGGTCGCCACGATCAGCACCCCGGGCGAGCATCCAACTCTCCTGGCCGTAGCGGCAGACGGCACCCTCTTCTTCACCAGCGGCTCCGACATCCTTCATCGGAGCGGTGCCGGGCTGCCCCTCGACGAAATCCAGAACGTGGGGCAGTTGAGAGCGATGGCGATCGATCCCACCAGTGGGAACCTCGTGCTCAACGTCGGAGTGGTATTTCCGCCTGCCGGAGTTCCCGACTTTTTGCTCGCCGTCTATTCCCCCACCGGATCGCTGCTGTCCAGGAACCTGTCTACGGGTATTCCTGGGGATACCAACGGTCTCGCAATCGATGGCAGCAGCGGGAGGCTGTATGCCGTAGGAGTCACCGAGTTCTTCGGAGGCCACCTGGTCCACACCCTGGTGCCGGCGGTGCAGCCCGGCGCCGAACCGCCGACCTTCTCAAATGTCACGTCGACCGGGCTTCATCTCGAAACCGAAGTCGATCCCGGCGAAGAAGGAGGGGGCATTCCGGCCGGGAGTGCCGTTGGATTCGAATATCGGCCGGCCGGCAGCGGCGAAGCCTGGCTTTCGACTCCGAGCCAGGAAGTCAACGCCCCCGGTGCCTACGGGGCCGATGTCAGCGGCCTGGAGCCGAACCTCGCTTACGAAGTTCGGGCGGTCGCGAGTAATTCACTCGCTTCCTTCACCACCGTTGCGACCAAAACGGTGACTTCGGCGGTGAAACCGGCGGTGGAAACCATCTCGGCAACTGACGTGGCTGAAACTCAGGCGGTCCTCAACGGAAAGATCAACCCGTTCGGGCTGCCGACGACCTACTACTTCGAGTACGGGACGACCACGGCCTACGGCTCGCGGATCCCGGTCGGAATCGAAGCGGTGGCAGGCGCCGGGCACGGGTTCAAGGCCTTCGGCCGCACGATCTTCGGCCTGTCTCCCGGGACGACCTACCACTACCGCCTGGTTGCCACCAACTCGGTAGGCACGACCGAGGGAACCGACCGGACCCTGACTACGGCTGCCGCGGGCGGCGTCCTGCACCGTGCCTACGAGCAGGTGACCCCCGCCTTCAAGAACGGCGCCAACGTCTACCGGCGGATCGGCTTCCAGGCCTCGATCGACGGCAACGCGTTCGCCTACGTCATCCAGGTCAACTCGGAGTCGGCCCCGGTCTTCGCGCGCTCGATCAGTGTCCGCGGCTCGACCGACTGGAGCGGTCGGACGGACGTCGACCCGCCAGCGGGCATGGGCGGGGTCGTACGCGACCACGAGACGCTGGCGATCTCCGACGACTTCACCCATGCTCTTGTCGTCAGCGACCAGGCGCTCGCCCCGGGCGCGACCAAAGGCGCCGCGAACCTCTACGTCGAGAACATCGGCAATCGCACCTACCGCTTTGTCGGATCCAGCAATGCCGTCGGTGCCTTCAGCCTCTTGACCGGTATTCAGACCTCCGGCCTGGTTCAGGCGGGAAGCCCTGACTTCAGCTCGGTGGTCTTCGGCTCGCCGGTGTCGCTGCTGACTGGCGCGCCGAAAAACGCGGTCTACCGCTGGAGCGAAGCGGGCGGGCTCGAAGTCGAGTCGGTCCTCCCCAACGGGGATTGGAGCCAAGCGATTCGTGCAAACTACGCCGCGGTTTACCAGCCGGTGTCAGCTGACGGCTCGCGCATCTACTACACCGCCATCCGTGGGGCCGAAGAAGGTGTCTTCCTGCGCGAAAACGGCGGTCCGCCGAAAGGCATTGCGGTATCCACCGAACCCGGAACCCCGCCGCCGGTCCTTCTGGGCGTCAGCAAAGACGGTCGCTATGCCTTCCTCTTTTCGCAACAGAAACTGACCAGCGATGCGCCGGACCGCGAACCCGGAGTGGAACGTCTGTATCGCTACGACGCCTCCGATGACAGCCTCGAGTACCTGGGGGTGAACGGGCCGCCCCATATGAGCGTACGCGACGAAAACGGCGACGGCACGAAGATGCTGTACGGCAGCTTCGGAATCGGAGACAGCGGCGACACGATCTATTTCAGCGGGGACGACGGACCGCTCAAGGTGTGGCACGACGGCGTCGTCCACACTGTCAACAACGGGGTTGGCTGGGGCTTCGAACACCCCAGCCCGAACGGCCGGTACTTCGCCTACAACGGCGAAGGGAACGCGGTCTACGTCTACGACGCCGAGACGAATGAAACGAGCTGCGCCTCCTGCCTCTCGGACGGCACGCCGGTTCCC
>DASTGL010000006.1:0-5618 GCA_035719145.1 Solirubrobacterales bacterium | reverse complement strand
AATCGATCGGCCTCGCCTGCACGATGGGGGTCGTCGGCGGGATCGGCATCAACACCGCCCACGAGCTGGGTCACAAGCGCGACGATCTGGAGAAGTGGCTCAGCCGCGTCGCCCTCGCGCAGACCGGCTACGGGCACTTCTTCATCGAGCACAACCGCGGCCACCACGTCAAAGTCGCCACCCCGGAGGACCCGGCGAGCTCGCGCCTGGGGGAGAGCTTCTGGGCCTTCCTCCCGCGCACGGTCGCCGGCAGCCTGCGCTCGGCCTGGGGCATCGAGACCGCGCGGCTCGACCGCCTCGGCGAGCGGCACCTCAGCCGCCACAACGACATCCTCACCGCCTGGGCGATGACCGTCGCCCTCTTCGCCGTCCTCGCGGTCGCCTTCGGCCCGATCGTCCTCCCGTACCTGATCGCGCAGGCGGTGATCGGGTTCTCGCTGCTGGAGGTCGTCAACTACCTCGAGCACTACGGGCTGCTGCGCCAGAAGAAAGAGGACGGCCGCTACGAGCGCTGCCGTCCCGAGCACAGCTGGAACAGCAACAACGTCGCCTCCAACGTCCTCCTCTACCACCTGCAGCGCCACTCCGACCACCACGCCAACCCGACCCGGCGCTACCAGGCGCTGCGCCACATGGAAGAGGCGCCGCAGCTGCCGACCGGCTACGCGGGGATGATCGTCCTCGCCTGGTTCCCGCCGCTCTGGCGCCGGGTGATGGACCCGATCCTGCTCGACCACTACGAGGGCGACGTCACCCGCTGCAACATCCACCCGCGCAAGCTCGGCCGGGTTCTGGAGCGCTACGGGCGGGCCGCATGAGCGCCTGGCGCTGCCCCGCCTGCGGCTACGTCTACGACGAGGAGGCGGGCCATCCGCGCGAGGGCTTCCCGCCCGGCACGCCCTGGGCGCAGGTGCCCGACGATTGGGCCTGCCCCGACTGCGGCGTCCGCGACAAGGTGGACTTCGAGCCGGTCTCGGGAGACGGCTGAGCCGCTAGCTGGCACGATACGGGGGTGGCCACTCAACGCACCCCCTACCAGGAGGCGGCGCGCGAGCTGCTGCGCAAGACCGTCTTCGACGCCGCCCGCGACCAGCTCAGCGGGCGCACCTGGTCGGAGATCACGATGGCCGACATCGCCAGCGGCGCCGGCGTCAGCCGCCAGACCCTCTACAACGAGTTCGGCAACCGCAACGAGTTCGGCTTCGCCTTCGTCATCCACGAGGCCGAACGCTTCATGGACGACGTCGAGCGCGCGGTCCTCGACCACCGCGACGACCCCCGCGCCGCCGTCCTGGCGGCCCTAGAGCACTTCCTCAGCGCCGCCGGCGGCGACCCCCTGATCCGCATCCTCCTCAGCGACGACGGCACCGGCGGCATGCTCCCCTTCGTCACCACCCAGGGCCTCCCAGTCGTCCAGTGGGCGACGGCCCGCCTGACCTCGGTGATCGAAGAGGGTTGGCCGGAGGCGCCGCACGAGGACGTAAAGACCCTCGCCGAGACCCTGGTCCGCCTCGGAATCAGCTACGTGACGACCCCGGGCGGCTCGGCCGAGGACACCGCCCAAGCGGTTGCGGGTCTGATGGGCCCGTTCATCGACAAAGCGCTGGGCACGTCGAACTAACGGATTTTCCGCGTCTTCAGTGCATCGAAGGGGGAGAGGTCCGCCTGCTCGGCGCCTTGATGCAGCATGCCCATGGCCGTTCCAGATGTAGCTGCTAGCCTCGACTTAATGACGCTACATAGCAAAGAAGTCGAGGTTGGCGTGAGGGAGTTGCATGACCGCCTCAGCGAGTACCTGGAGAAGGTCGAGAAGGGTCAAGAGGTCATCGTCACCCGCCGCGGCAAGCGGATCGCGCAGATAACGGCGGTCGAGGGCGACCGACCCATCGACGACTTCATACGACGCGGTCTCATCCGCATGCCTAAGCACCCGAAGACGCCCGCCAGGCCGTCGGTCCTTGCGAAGGGCTCCGTCTCGGACCTGGTCAAGGAACAGCGGCGTTGATCCTCTACTTCGACACCTCGGCTCTGATCAAGCTCGTGATGATCGAGGATGACAGTGAGCAGGCGGCCGAGCTCTGGAACAGCGCCCATCCAACGGCTTCGAGCATTCTGGTCTACCCCGAGAGCCGCGCTGCCCTTGCCGCCGCGCACCGAGGCGCCCGTCTCACCACTGCTGAGTACAAGGCGGCGCTCTCCGGCTTCCACGCCCACTTCGATGATCTGATCACCGTCGGCGTGGACGACGATCTAGCCCTTAGCGCCGGAGCACAGGCAGAGGCTTTCGGCCTCCGGGGCTATGACGCGGTTCACCTGGCGAGCGCATCGGGACTGGGTGAAGTTACCCTCGTCACCTGGGACGAGGAACTCACCGTCGCAGCCGAATCCGTCGGCTTGGCGGTCGCCGGAGTCGGCAGCGAATGACCTTCGCCTAATTCGCCTCTTCGCGTTGCGCCGTGGCGATCGCGTCGGCGGCGGCGACCAGCGAGTTGCGATCGTGTATCGCGTGCAGTCTCACCTCCTGAAGCGCGCGATCAAGGCTTTCACCGCCGGCTGCGCTTCGGAATCGGCGCGGATCTCGGCAGGTTGGGAAGCGAGCGTGCGATCTGCGATCGGCTCAGAATCTGCGAGCTCTTGACCCTCACGCGACGTCAGGCACTACCTTCGTCGCCATGAGCGAAGACACTCGCCTCTGGACAGTGGGCGAACTGGCCGCCGCGGGGGGCGTGACGGTCCGGACGCTGCACCACTACGACGAGCTAGGCCTCCTACCTCCGAGCGAGCGTTCGAAAGCCGGCTACCGCCTGTACGACGACGAGGCGCTCCGCCGGCTCTACAGGATCCTCGCGCTGCGCGGCCTCGGCTTCTCACTGGATCAGCTCGCCGACCTCCTCGACGCCGACGCCGGGTCGTTGCAGGCGGCTACCCAAGCGCAGCTTGAGCGCACCGAACGCCAGCTTGCAGCAACCGAGACATTGAGGACCCGCCTGACAGATCTTCTTCTGGAACAGGAGCGATCGGGAGAACCGACCTCCGAGCAACTGATCGACACTATGGAGGCGATGAACATGAGCGTGAAGCTGACCCGCATCTACACCAGACAGGGCGACGGCGGTCAGACCCGTCGTGGCGACGCCAGTCCCGCGGCTAAGGATGACCCGGTCATCGAGGCGGGCGGGGGTGTCGACGAGCTCTGCGCACAACTCGGCTTCGCCCTCTCGCTGCCCGATCTACCCTCCGGCCACAGCGAGTGGCTACGGCGCATCCAAAACGACCTCTTCGACCTTGGTGCCGAATTGAGCGTGCCCTCCGCGGTGCGCCGGCCCACTGCTCAGCGCATCGATCAAGGCTATGTCCGCTGGCTGGAGGAGATCTGCGACGAGCTGAATGCGGACCTGCCCCCGCTCGACTCCTTCCTGCTGCCGGGCGGTAGCCCCTACGCGGCCCAGCTGCAGGTTTGCCGCACGGTCTGCCGTCGCGCCGAGCGCCGAGCGCTCGCATGCGGAGAGGCAAGCAACGACGCCCTCGCATACCTGAATCGGCTCTCGGATCTCCTCTTCATCCTCGCCCGTTCGGCGCAGGCGACGGACGAGGCTCTCTGGCAGCCCTGGAGCCGGCGATGATCCCTGGTACCTCTACCGTCGGCTCGTCGAGCCTGGCCGGAGTGCCTGTCTACTGCTCCTGGAGTGGCGGCAAGGATTCGGCGCTGGCGCTCCATGAGGCGATCGGCGCGGGAGCCGAGCCTCGCTTCCTCGTCTCGATGCTGACCGAGGCGGGCGAGCGCTCGCGCTCTCATGGCCTCCGGCGGGAGCTGTTGGCCGCCCAAGCGGCGGCGATCGACATACCGATCCGCTTCGGCCTCGCTACCTGGGGCGGCTACCGCGAGGAGTTCGTGCGGGTGGTGGGGGAAGGGGTCGCCGCCACGGGCGCCCGCGCCGGCGTCTTCGGCGACATTGACATGGACGAGCACCGCGAGTGGGAGGAAGGCGTCTGCGCGGAGACAGGGACGGAGGCGGTACTGCCGCTCTGGCATCGCGATCGTCGCGCCGTGACGGATCAGCTCCTCGCCTCCGGATTCGAGGCGGTGATTGTCGCGGTGCGCGACGGCGTCCTGCCGCTCTCTCTCCTCGGCCGTACGCTCGACGCTGCGACTCTCGCCGAGATCGAGGAGGCGGGGGCCGATGCCTGCGGAGAGAACGGCGAGTACCACACGTTGCTCGTCGACGGCCCACTCTTCGGTGGGGCGGTCGATGTCGAATTAGGAGAAAGAAGCCTGCGTGACGGCGTTTGGTTCGTCGACTTGCTTCCCGCCCGAGCACGGCGGGCTTCCGCGAGATAGAAAACCCCCGACTAGCGGGGGCTTTCCGATGCGGCTGAATGGAGTCGAACCATCACGGGTGTTTCCACCCACAAGGCCCTCAACCTTGCGCGTCTACCAGTTCCGCCACAGCCGCTTGAGGGGGAAGGCGATTCTAGATGTTTGCGTGCAGGGGGAGGGCGGACGTTGCGGTCGTCCGAGGGGGGCGGTACTCTACGAACAAGTGTTCGAAGGCAATTTGGGAGAGCAAGCTGCCCTCTTTGAGATTCGCGACCTGGCATCGGAGGAAAGCGGGAAGACGATGGATTTGGACCTGACCAAGCGGCAGAAAGAGATCTTCGACTTCATCCGCAAATACGCGGCCAAGACCGGTTATCCGCCGACCGTGCGGGAGATCGGCAAAGCGGTGGGCCTGCACTCGTCATCGACCGTGCACGCGCACCTGGCGAACCTGGAGAAGCTGGGGCTGGTGCGGCGCGATCCCTCCAAGCCGCGGGCGATCGAGCTGCTGATCGACAAGGCCAAGAACGCGATCCAGCCGGGGAACGGGCTGCCCTTGGTCGGCCAGGTGGCCGCCGGCGCGCCGATCCTGGCCGAAGAGAACATCGAGGAGTACCTCGAAATCCCGGACGTGATCGGCGGCGAGGACGGCGACTACATCCTCCAGATCCGCGGCGAAAGCATGAAGGACGCCGGCATCCTCGAAAGCGATTACGTGGTCGTGCGGCCGAGCGATACGGCCAACGACGGCGAGATCGTCGTCGCCCTGATCGGCGAGGAGGCGACGGTGAAGCGGATCTTCCACGAGAAGGACCACATCCGGCTCCAGCCCGAAAACGAGGAAATGGAGCCGATCCTCACGACCGAGGCGAAGGTGCTGGGCAAAGTGGTCGGCGTCTTCCGGGCTGTCTAGATCCTCGCCTGCGTTTCAGCATCGAGCTACCCTCTAGGGGCGGGCTGAGCGGACCGCGGGGGGAGAGAAAACCCCTCGAGGAAAGTCCGGACACCACAGGGCAGGGCGGTGGGTAACGCCCACCCGGGGAAACCCGCGGGAAAGTGCCACAGAAATGACACGGCCGATGGCGCGACTGCAGCTGCGTCGCGTACAGGCAAAGGTGAAATGGTGCGGTAAGAGCGCACCGGCGTTGCGGTGACGTAACGGCCAGGCAAACCCCGCCCGGTGCAAGGCCAAGCAGGACCGTCGACCCGGCTCGGCGAGGTCCAGGTAGGCCGCAGAGATAGATGGCCGCTCACGACAGGATCCGGCTTACAGGCCCGCTAAGGAAGAGGCCCCGCGAGG
>DASTGL010000005.1:0-14003 GCA_035719145.1 Solirubrobacterales bacterium | reverse complement strand
AGCGCGACCGCGGTCGGCCGCGATCAGCAACTGGTGGTGGTGACCGACGGTGTCACCGAGGCCGAGGGCAAGGAGGGCCGCTTCGGCGAGGACAGGCTCCGGGCCGCAATCGCCGGTCTCAGCAGCCCGGCCCTGGCGGCGCAGACGATCGAGGGGGCGCTGCACGAGTTCACCGCCGGAGACCTCGACGACGATGCCGCGATCGTCGCGATCGCCCCGGCCTCCGCCGACGTCGAGCCCGCGCCAGAGGCCGACTGGGAGATGGTCGAGCGGCTATACGCTGCCTTCAACGGCCGCCACCCGGGAGAGATCGTTGAGCTCTGCGACAACTCGATGGAGTTCTTCCCGGTCGGCACCGCCGAGCAGATCGGCCGCACCGCTCCCTACGTCGGGCCCGAGGGCCTGCGCGAGTACATGGTCGACGTCGAAAAAGCCTGGGACGAGCTGCTGATCACCCCCAAGGTCGTCGAGGTCCACGGCCAATCCCTGTTGGTGCGGGGGAGGGTCTACGCACGCAGCCGAGCCCTCGGCATCCGCGACATGCCCGTCGCGTGGATCTGGGACGTCGAAGCCGGCCGCTTCGTCCGCGGCGAGGTCTTCCGCGACCCCGAGGAAGCGGTACGGAGGCTGATCGCCTCAACCTAGGGGTGGGTAGCCTCGATCTTCCGCAGCTGCTGTTCGACCTTCTCCAAGCGTTCTTCAACCGTGCTTTCGCGCCGGTCAGACGAGGCGCCGATCAAGGTTGCGGTGAGCACGAGGATCAGGCCCACGAGGGTCAGTATCGACTGGTAGTTGAACTTGTTGCCGCTTGAGCTGGTTGTCCAGTTCCCTGTCGCGACGGCGTGGGTGGCATCGTCGGCTCCGAGGCCGCCGACGAGGATCGAGACGACGAGGCAGACCAATCCGATCAGCATCAGTACCCAGAACCCGTTCCCGGGGTCGAAGGTCTGCGAGATGTAGGTGTAGAGGGCTGCGGCGCCGCCGATCACCGCCAGCGCAGCGCTGGCGACGTAGTTGCTGATGCCGACCTTTAAAGACGCGGCTTGGAGCTTCGTTTCGGACAACTCGGGCTGTTCCCCGTCAGGCACCTGGGCCTAGCTCCTCTCTCTCGGCTTGGCCGGTCGCACTTGCGTGTCTGTCCCAGACCCTGAGGTTGCTGCTTCGCAGCCTGTCCCAGCTGGAGCTGAGACCGTCGATCACGGCGTGGGCCGAAACCTCGCCGTCGTTGGCGGTCTCGGCGGCCTGCCTGACGATGGTGCCGATGTCGTCTTTGAGGATGTCCGGAAGCTCCTCGGCGTCCTCGGGGGTCACCGTAGCGACGGGTCGGGCGACCAGTTCCTGCGCCAGGAGCGCGATGAGCAGCTGGGCGTCCTCTCGGAGCTCGAAGCCATTGGCCGCAGCTTCCCGGCGAGCTGCCTCGAGCGCTGCCTGCACCGCGTCTCTGGAGAGCGGCTCCTGCGGTCTCCGCAGCGATAAACCACGCCTGCCGGCGAGGAAGCTCTCGTACGCTCGCAACCTTACGCGGAAGTAGCCGCGAAACCTCTCATCCATGAAGTCCTCCTGATGCTCCCAGGCGAGATTACCCCTCTCTAAATACTTCTCTGTCATCGATCCTCGTTCGAAGTCCCTCGATAGGCTCTGCGCCGTGACCATCACGACGAATCAGTTCAAGAACGGCACGCATATAGAGATCGACGGCAAGATCTGGAAGATCATCGAGTTCCAGCACGTCAAGCCGGGCAAGGGCGGGGCGTTCGTGCGGACGAAGCTGCGCCGGATCGAGGACGGCTCGGTGATCGACAAAACCTTCAGGGCGGGGGAGAAGTTCCGTCCGGTGCGGACCGAATCGAAAAAGATGCAGTACCTCTACGACTCCGGCGAGGCGGCCGTGTTCATGGACTCGCAGAGCTATGAGCAGACCGAGATCCCGAAGGAGTCGCTGGGGGACTCGATGCAGTGGGTGCTGCCGAACGCCGACGTCGACATCCTCTTCGTCGACGAGCAGCCGAGCGACGTGCAGGTGCCGAGCGCGATCGAGATGCAGGTCACGCAGACCGACCCCGGGCTCAAGGGCGACACCGCGTCGGGCGGCGGCAACAAGCCGGCGACGCTGGAGTCCGGCGTCATCGTCCAGGTCCCGCTCTTCATCGAAGAGGGTGACAGCGTCCGGGTCGACACCCGCAGCGGCGAGTACATCTCCCGCGCCTAGCCGTTCCCCGGCACGGCGCTGACAGAATGAGCTCATGCGCAGGTCCGACCAGCGGCGGGACGCCGTCTTCGCCAACTACCAGCGGGACGTCACCGGGCGCCCGCTCGGGGAACTGCTGGGGGAGGCGAGGTCGCTGACCCGGGAACTGGCCGAGGGGGTCGACGGGCACCGGGAAGAGCTCGACGACATCATCGCCGCCCATGCGAAAGGCTGGACCGTGGACCGGATCGCGCCGCTGGACGTGAACGTGATGCGGGTCGCCCTCTACGAGATGGAATACATGGAGACGCCGCCCGAGGTGGCGATCAACGAGGCAGTCGAGCTGGCCAAGGAGTACTGCGGTGCCGAGGCGCCGGGGTTCGTCAACGGCATCCTCGGCGCCGTGGTGCGCGAGCGGGAGAAGGCGGCATGAACGTGCGCCTGCGGGAGATCAGCGAGCGCCTGCGCCAGATCACGGCCGAGCTCGAGAGCGAGGAGGTCGCCGACGACCGCGCCGCCCAGCTCGCCGCCGAGGCCGCCGACCTCGCCGCCGAGGCGGTCGAGGAGGCCAACCGCGAGGCGCGCCAGCAGGCCTCCGCGGAGTGAGCTACCCCGAGGATCTGCGCGCCCTGGTCGACGGCGCGCTCGCCGAGCTGAAGTTCTCCGTCGCCGCGCCGACGGCCGGCCTCGAGGAGGCGATGCGCTACTCGTTGCTCGCCGGCGGCAAGCGGGTGCGGCCGGTCCTCGCCCTCGCCACCGCCCGCGCCCTCGGCGCCGAGCCCGAGCGCTTCCTCCCGGTCGCCTGCGCGATCGAGCTGATCCACACCTACTCGCTGATCCACGACGACCTGCCGGCGATGGACGACGACGAGCTCCGGCGCGGCCTGCCGACCTCGCACGTCAAGTTCGGCGAGGACGTGGCGATCCTCGCCGGCGACGGACTCTTCGCCGAGGCGATGCGGCTGTTCTGCGAGCAGCCGGGCGAGCCGGCGCGGGTGCTGGCCGCGCTGCGGGAGCTGGCCGCGGCGACGGGGGTCGACGGCATGGTCGGCGGCCAATACGTCGACGTCGTCGGCGCCGGCACCGACGCCGAGGGCCTGCGGGCACTGCACGCGTTGAAGACCGGCCGCCTGATCGCCGCCAGCGTCAATGTCGTCCTCCTGCTCGAGGGAGCGGCCGAACCTGAGACAATGCCTTATCGCCGTTTCGCCGAGGAGCTGGGCGTGCTGTTCCAGATCGTCGATGACATCCTCGACGTGACCGAGTCAGACGAGCAGCTCGGCAAGCCACATGGAAGCGACGAGAGACATGGCAAACTCACCTACGTCAGCCTTTTCGGACTCGAGCGGGCGCGCGAGCTGGCCGCCCAGAGCCACGCCAAGGCCACTGCTGCACTCGCCGAAGCCACCGGCGAGACGGAGGATCTGAGGCGGATCGCCGACTACATCTTCACGAGGAACGAATGAGCGAACAGCCCCCCACCCAGGGCCCCGAGAACGAGAAAGAGCAGATGCAGGAGCCGTTGCTGCCGAGGATCGACGGCCCATCTGACCTGCAAGAGCTGAGCGACGAGCAGCTGCAGCAGGTGGCGCAGGAGATGCGCACCTACATCATCGACACGATCGGCGAGATCGGCGGCCACTTCGGCGCCAACCTCGGCACCTGCGAGCTCGCCGTCGCCCTTCACAGCGTGCTCGACTCGCCCCGCGACAAGGTCCTCTGGGACGTCGGCCACCAGGCCTACCCGCACAAGATCCTCACCGGCCGCCGTGAGCGGTTGGCGACGATCCGCCAGTACGGCGGCCTCGCTCCGTTCTGCTCGATCCCCGAGTCCGAGCACGACATCATGGGCGCCGGCCACGCCTCGACCTCGATCGGCTACGCGGTCGGGCTGAAGGAGGCGATGCGCAAGGGCATCGGCACCGATGGCAGGGTCGCCGCGGTGATCGGCGACGGCGCCCTCACCGGCGGCGTCGCTTACGAGGCGATGCTCGCCGCCGGCGGGCTGCAGACGCCGATGGTGATCGTCCTCAACGTCAACGGAATGTCGATCTCGCCGAACGTCGGCGCCCTCTCCCGCTACTTCAACCGCATCCGCCTCAACCCGCGCCTCTGGCACGCCCGCGAGGGAGTCGAGGACCGGCTGACGAAGCTGCCGCTCGGCCTCGGCAGACGGATCGAGCGCCTGGGGCCGGAGATCAAGTCGGCGATCAAGGCCTACTGGGCGCCGGGCCTCTTCTTCGAGGAGCTCGATCTCGCCTATATGGGGGTGATCGACGGCCACGACGTGCACGCGCTGCGCGAGGCCCTGACCGAGGCCTTCGCCGCCGACCGCCCGGTCGTCGTCCACATCCACACCGTCAAGGGGAAGGGCTTCGCGCCGGCCGAGGAAGGCGGCCTCGAGTCGATGGAGGAGTGGCACGCGGCGAAGCCGAAGTCGATCGTCGAAGGTCGCCCGGCGGTGAAGGAGCCGAAGCCGGTGCCGGTGACCGAAACCGACTCCCCCGAGGGGATCGAGCTGCTCGAGAAGCCGCCCGCCCCCAGCGCGCCCCCGCAGTACACGAAGGTCTTCGCCGACGCGATCGTCGCCGAGGCCGAGGCCGACGAGCGGGTGATCGGGATCACCGCGGCGATGGCGGGGGGGACCGGCCTGCAGAAGCTCTGCGACGAGCGTCCCGAGCAGTACTACGACGTCGGCATCGCCGAGCAGAACGCGGTCCTGCTCGCCTCGGGCCTGGCGCTGCAGGGAGCGAAGCCGGTCTGCGCGATCTACTCGACCTTCCTCCAGCGGGCCTTCGACCAGATCGTCCACGATGTCTGCCTGCAGGACCTCGACGTGACTTTCGCGATGGACCGCGCCGGTCTCGTCGGCGACGACGGCCCCACCCACCACGGCGCCTTCGACGTCTCCTACTTCCGCCCGATCCCGAACGTGGTCCTGATGGCGCCGCGCGACGAGGCGATGCTGGTCCACATGCTCCACACCGCGATCGCCCACGACGGCCCGGCGGCGCTGCGCTACCCGCGCGGCGCCGCCGAGGGCGCAACGTTGCCAGCGAAGCCCGAAACGCTGCCGATCGGCAAGGGCGAGGTCCTGGCCTCCGGCGAGCGGGTGGCGCTGCTCGGCTACGGCTACGGCGTCGCCGTCGCCCGCGATGCGGCGGCGATCCTGAAGAAGCACGGGCTCGAGGCGACCGTCGCCGACGCCCGCTTCGCCAAGCCGATCGACGGCGAGCTGGCCGAGGATCTCGCCCGCAGGCACGAGCTGCTGGTGACGATCGAGGAGAACGTCCTCCCGGGCGGCTTTGGTTCCGCGGTGCTCGAGCACCTCGAGGACGCCTTCGCCGAAAGCCCGGGGGAACGGGGCAGGGTCCTGCGGATCGGCCTTCCCGACGCCTACGTCACCCACGGCAAGCCGACGCTGCTGCGGGCCGAGGTGGGGCTGACGGGGGAGTCGGTCGCCGAGCGGGTGCTCAGCTCCCTTCCCAGCGCGCAGCCGGCCCTCACTTAATCGACTCGACCCTCCCCATTTTTGAGGATTGATTCATTTGGCGCAATCGATTAGCCTGCGCCGGTCTCTCCGGTGAGGGAGGAGCTCGGCCACACGCCAGCGCTTCTGGGGAAATCGCCAAGGGGAGGAGAGGCGCGCATCTCTATATGTGTGGATCCGCTGGGGAATCGGATCTCTCGCGCCCGCCCATCGGCCGGGGCGCGAGGCGCGCCCGCGAACTTCTGGGCCGATGCACGTCGGCTGCGTGGACAAAAAAGAAGGGCACCCCGTAGGGGCGCCCTTCTTGCGGAATCGTTCTGTTACTCGAGTTACTGCCGTTCGCGCACGGCACTGGCCGCGGCGATGTAGGTGTTCCCTTCCAGGATCGCCGTGTTGGTGCCGGCGGCCGAGGGGACGCCGACGATCGAGTTCACGAACGGGTCAACGGCCCAGGAGAAGAGGATCCCCCCACAGCCGTTGGCGCCCGGAGCCGCGAACGAGTTGTCGACGAGTTTGTTGCCTTTGAGGGCGATGATGTTCCCGTCGCCGCTGGCTTCACCCGGCGAACCCGAGATCGGGGTGTTCGGAGGCGGCGGCGAGGTGGTCCCCGTGGTCAGGTTGAGCTGGATCGGGTTCGAGTTGGAGCCGATGTAGCAGTTGCTCCCGAGGAACGGGTTGTCCAGCTTGACCTTCACCGGCATCGACAAGGCGGTGCCGGACGCGATCAGTGCGTTGATCGGGGTGAATTTGATCGACGAAGGCGGGCCGGCGAGTTCAAGCGTCGCGGTCACGCCGGTGAAGCCGTTGTTGATGGTTTCGTTGAACAGGTCCCTGAGAAGCGAGGGCCACCAGCTAGGCGCGACGATCCCGGTCAGCCCACCAGGCACCGGTTGCGGCGCTTTCGAGAGCGTGACGCCGTCGGTCGGCGCGATGAAGGTCTGGTTTCCGAAGATGGTTCCGTCGTCGGAATCGAGACCTCCCTTGAGCACGACCGGTTTCACGATCGGCGTCGTTTTGGCGCCCACCTTGAAGGTGCCCGAGAGGGTTTCTGCGTACACGCATAGGTCTACCCCGCTGTTAGCGGTAGGGCAGGTTGCAAAACGGGCGTATTCTCCGGTGAGCGCTGCGTTTGCAGCCGTCGCCGGGATCAGCATCGCCGACAGCACTAATGCGGCTAGAAATAGCCTTTTCATCGACTGGTCCTTTCTTTGAGGAGACCGTAAGCGGCTCCATTCCTTTCCCCTGAGATTGGAACGACCCTCGTTCCAATTAAAGAATCTCTAGCAGAAAAGGAACAATCAGGCAATGCAGACGAAAAAAGCGTTCGGCTGAACGGCCAGTGGTCGGTCCCCGTAGAGGGTTGCGTCTCCCATTGCCTGAGACGCCGGCTGGGCGCCGCTGGGCGCGCGATACTGCAGCGATGATCGTCGACTGTGCGGCTTATGCAGACGGCAGGCGGCGGGCAGGCGACCTGGCGCTGGAGAGGGCCGGGGAGATCGCTGACCGTGGGGAGGGGTTCGTCTGGGTCGGCGTCTTCGAGCCCACCGAGGGGGAGTTCATCGCCGTCGCCGAGGAGTTCGGGCTCCACGAGCTGGCGGTGGAGGACGCGGTCCGCGCCCACCAGCGCCCGAAGCTCGAGGCCTACGGGGAGACGATCCACATGGTCGTCAAGCCGGCCCGCTACGTCGACCCCGAAGAGGTGATCGACGTCGGCGAGCTCTCGATCTTCGTCGCCGCCGGCTTCGTGATCACGGTGCGACACGGCAAAGGGGACCTGGCGCCGGTGCGTAAGCGGCTGGAGGAGCGACCCGATCTGCTGCGACAGGGCCCGGGGGCGGTGCTCTACGCGATCCTCGACCACGTTGTCGACCGCTACATCGAAGCCGCCCAGGGCTTCGACGAGGATGTGCGCGAAGTCGAGCTGCAGGTCTTCGGCGAAGGCCAGAACCCGACCGAGCGGATCTACCGGCTCGAGCGCGAGGTGCTCGAGTTCCAGGCCGCCGCCACGCCCCTCGGCGAAGCGCTGGAAGAGCTCTGCAGCGGCAACTACCCGGCGATTCCGCGTTCGCTGCACGAGTACTTCCGCGACGTCGAAGACCACCTGCGGCGGGTCGCGACCCGGATCGAGTCCTTCCGCCAGCTGCTCGACAGCGCTTTGGAAGCGAACTTGACTCAGGTCTCGATGCGCCAGAACGAAGACATGCGGAAGATCTCCGCCTGGGTCGCGATCGCCGCCGTCCCGACCATGTTCGCCGGGATCTACGGGATGAACTTCAAGCACATGCCGGAGCTCGGCTGGACCTTCGGCTACCCGCTGGTGCTGGCGGTGATCCTTTCGATCTGCCTCTACCTCTACTGGCGCTTCAAGCGGGCGGGCTGGCTCTAGCTTCGTTTTCGCACCTAACTATTGGGTAGTCCATCAGTATCAGCCGTTCCCGATAGCGAGAGGTGAGTGGATCGTGGCCCAGGCAGCTTCTCTTTCTCTCAAGCTGGCCGCCGAGCCACAGAACGTCCGGCAGGCCCGCGACGAAGCGGCCAGCTACGCCGAAGGGCTGGGCCTTTCCGCGGCCGGTGTCGACGACCTGAAGACGATCGTCTCCGAGGCCTGTTCGAACATCGTCCGCCACGCCTACCCCGAGGACGCGACCGAGCGGCCGATGGAGGTGGAGATGGAAAAGACCGACGGCGAGCTGACGCTGACGGTGCGGGACAGCGGCAGCGGCATCCGGCCGCCAACCGGCGCTCGGCCCAACAGCCTGCGGCTGGGATTCATCCTGATGGGGTCGTTGGCCGACTTCCTGCAGCTGCGGACCGGCCGCGACCGCGGCACCGAGCTGCTGCTGAGGGTCCCGCTGACACCGGCCTGAGCGGGCCGGACGCTTCGCCGGGTAGCCGGCTCGAGGCCGTGCCTTGCATCGAACGCGGCGGCGATGGAGACTGGCGCTGTGCCGGGCGCCGATATCGATCCGAATCGCAGCGCGTCCGCAGGGAAGGCGGCCCGCCAAGTCGTACCGCGCTCCGCGCACGGCGGCTGGGACGGGGCCTCTCGCGATCCCGCCCAGATCCTCGCCCGCCAGGACGAGAGCCGGGTCCCGGAGCTGGTGCCGATCCGCTACGAGCGGATGCTCGCTTCGCCGTTCGCGTTCTTCCGCGGCGGCGCCGCGATCATGGCGGCGGACCTGGCGACGACCCCGACCACCGGGCTCGAGGCCCAGCTCTGCGGTGACGCCCATCTCGCGAACTTCGGGATCTACTCCGCCCCCGATCGCCAGCTGGTCTTCGACTGCAACGACTTCGATGAGACCTGCCGAGGGTCCTTCGAGTGGGACGTCAAGCGCCTCGCCGCCAGCATCGCGATCGCCGGCAGGGAGCGCGACTTCTCGTCCAAGCAGCGACGGGCGACGGTGCTCAGGGCCGCCGGCTCCTACCGCGACTCGATGCGCCGCTTCGCCGCGATGCGGAACCTCGACGTCTGGTACGCGCGGTTGGACGTCGAGCCGGCGCTGGAGATCGCCCGCTCGCAGGTCGACGAACGTCGCTACCGGCAGGTGGAGCGGGGATTGGAAAAGGCCCGCGGCAAGAACAGCCTGCGCGCCCTGCGGAAGCTGACCCACGAAGAAGACGGGCGGATCCGCATCGTCGCCGACCCGCCCCTGATCACGCCGGTGGAGGACCTGGCCGACGCTGCCGAGGCCGATTCCCAGCTGCGCCTGGTGATCGACGCGTACCGCGAATCGCTGACCCACGACCGGCGCCACCTGATCGGCACCTACCGCTACGAGCACGCGGCGCGCAAGGTGGTCGGGGTCGGCAGCGTCGGCACCCGAGCCTGGATCGTGCTGATGTTGGGTAAGGACTCGCAGGACCCGCTCTTCCTGCAGGCGAAGGAAGCCCAGGCCTCGGTGCTGGAGCCGTTTGCCGGTGCCAGCCCGTACCGCAACCACGGGCGCCGCGTCGTCGAGGGTCAGCGGCTGATGCAGGCCGCCAGCGACGTCTTCCTCGGCTGGGTGGCAACCAAGGGCCTGGACGACGAGCACCGGTGCTTCTACGTGCGCCAGCTCTGGGACGGCAAGGGATCCGCGGATATCGAGCGGATGTCGCCAACCGACCTCAACATCTACGCCAACCTCTGCGGCGAAGCGCTGGCCCGTGCCCACGCTCGCTCGGGCGACCGCATCGCGATCGCCTCTTACCTCGGCAAGGGCGACGCCTTCGAGAATGCGCTGGCCGGCTTTGCCGAGGCCTACGCCGACCAGAACGAACGGGACTTCGAGAGAGTCGCGGCCCAGCCTTCATGAGCCTGGTGCAGATTCGCCGGGGCGTCCTCGTCCTCCTCTTGGACGCCGTGATCCTCCTGCTCCTCTCCGAGGTGCTGGACGGGTTTGTCCTCGACGGCGCCGCCACCGCCCTCGGCGCCGCCGCCGTGATCGGCCTCCTCAACGCCTTCGTCTGGCCGGTGTTGAACCGGCTCGCCCTGCCGCTATCGGTGATGACGCTCGGCATCGCGGCACTCGTCCTCAACGGCGTCGTCGTCACCTTCGCGATCGACCTCCTGCCGCGGGCCGAAGTCGCCCGGGTGCTGGACGGGATCGTGATCACGATCGTCATGGCGGCGGTCACCGCCGCCGTCTACTCGCTGCTGGCGATCGACGAAGACGAGTCCTGGTACCGCAACGTCGTCCGTCTGCAGGCGCGCCGCCGCGGGGAGGTGTCCGAGACCGACGTGCCCGGGGTCCTCTTCCTCGAGATCGACGGCCTCGCCCATGACGTTCTGCTGCGGGCGCTGCAGGACGGCAGTGCCCCGCACCTGGCTTCCTGGGTGCGAGGCGGCTCCCACCGGCTGCGGCGCTGGGAAACCGACTGGTCCTCCCAGACCGGCGCCTGCCAGGCGGGGCTCCTCCACGGCGACAACGACGACATGCCGGCGTTCCGCTGGTGGGAGAAGGAGCGGGGCGCGGCGATCGTCACCAACCACCCGCGCGACGCCGAAGAGATCGAGCGGCGGCACTCGGATGGGCGCGGGCTCCTGCACGCCGACGGCGCCAGCCGCGCCAACATCCTCTCCGGCGACGCGCCGCACTCGATGCTGACGATGAGCACCGCCCTGCGCCGACGCCGGCCGATCGGCAAGGACTACGCCGCCTACTTCGCCCGCCCCTACGCGGCGGCGCGGACGCTCGTCCTCTCGCTCGCCGACATCGGTCGCGAGCGGCGCGCGGCCCGCAGCCAGGTCCGCGACGACGTCCGCCCCCGCATCCACCGCGGCCGCTCCTACGTCTTCGCCCGCGCCTGGGGGACGGTGGTGCAGCGCGACCTCCAGGTCGCGACCGTGATCGGCGACGTCCTCGGCGGGCGCCCGGTCATCTACACGACCTTCCTCGCCTACGACGAGGTCGCCCACCATTCCGGGATCGAGCGTCACGACGCGCTGGCGGTGCTGCGCGACCTCGACCGGCAGATCGCCCGGATCGGCCGTGCCTGCGAAGACGCCCCCCGGCCCTACCGGCTGGTGGTCCTCTCCGACCACGGCCAGTCGCAGGGGGAAACCTTCCGCGACCGCTACGACCAGACGCTGGAGGACCTGGTGCGGGAAAACTGCGACCCCGACAGCGTCCTCGCCGCCGAAGCGGGCGACGACGACGCCCTCTCCTATCTCAGCGCCGGCCTGACCGAGGTGGCGCGGGACGACACCGTCGCCGCCGGCGCGGTCAGGGCGGCGACCCGCGGCAGCCGCGCCGATGGCGCCGTCGCCCTCGACCCCGACGCCCGCCGCGAGGTCGCCGAGACGCACGACGGCGAGCTGCCGGAGCTCTCGGTGATGGCCTCGGGCTGCCTCGGCCTGATCAGCTTCCCGCGCGAGCCCGGGCGGGTGAGCCGCGAGCGGATCGAAGCGCTTTACCCGCGGCTGATCCCGGCCCTGCGCGACCACCCCGGCATCGGCTTCGTCCTGGTCCGCTCCGAGCGGGACGGGGCGCTGGCGATCGGTGCGGGAGGGACCCATTTCCTCGATGACGATCGGGTCGAGGGGGAGGACCCGCTGGCGCCCTTCGGCCCCAACGCGGCCGATCACCTGCGGCGGACCGACGGCTTCCCCCACTGCGCCGACCTGATGCTCAACAGCACCTACTGGCCGGAGTTCGGCGAGGTCGCCGCCTTCGAGGAGCTGGTCGGCTCGCACGGCGGCATGGGCGGGACCCAGAGCTTCCCCTTCGTGCTGCACCCGGCCGAGCTGCAGTGGCCGGGGGAGGAGGTGATCGGCGCCGAGCGCGTGCACCGGATCTTCCGCGGCTGGCTGGCCGGGCTGGGGCAGACGGCCTACGCGAGCGAGGTCGAGTCCCCCGGCGAGAGGACGCGGGTCTCGACGTGAGGGGCCAGCTCGCGCACCCGGGCGGCGAACTCCTCCCCCGGGAGACGGAGCGGGTCGGCGCGGAGGCGGCGGAGGCCGAACGGGTAGAGCGTGCCCCAGTGGATCGGAACCGCCAGGCGCGGGGAGATCGCGGCGGCGGCGCGGGCGGCGCCGGCGGGAGTGAGATGGCCCTCGCCGACGTTCGGTCCCCATCCCCAGACAGGCAGCAGCGCCAGGTCGAGTCCCGGACCGAGATCTTCCATTCCGGGGAAGAAGTCGGTGTCGCCGGCGAAGTAGACCCGCCGCTCGCCCTCGGCGAGGAAGCCGATCGCCTTGGAATCCTGGGCGTGCCTGCGCCTGCCGCCGTCGTGATCGGCGTCGAGCGCGGCGACCGTCAGCGCGCCGACACGGGCGTTCTCTCCCGGCGCCAGCTCGGTGACGGCGGCAAAGCCCAGCCGGTCGAAGAACCCATGCGAGCCTGGCGGCACCAGCAGCGGCACCTCGCGGTCGAGCCGGCGCAGCGAGGCGATATCGGCGTGGTCGCGGTGCAGGTGAGAGATCAGCACCGCATCGAGGTCCTCGATCAACTCGGGCCCTGGGGCGGGGGCGTGGCGGACCAGCGGCCCGACCCGCTTCCGCAGCACCGGGTCGGTCAGCAGGCGGATGCCGTCGAGCTCGATCAGCACGGTTCCGTGACCGACGTACGTAAGAGAATCTGAGTCGCTCATGCGTCGAGTATGGAAGAGGCCCCCCGAGGACGAAGCGATCGAGCTCGGGCCGGGCGCCCTGAGCGGGATCTTCGCCTCGCCCCAGTGGCTGCGGGACCTGGGCTTCTCGGCCTGGCTCCTGGTCGGGGTCGGCGCCGCCCTGGTCGGCTTGATCTGGTTGCTCTCGCTGACCCAGACGATCGTGATGCCGGTGATCACCGCGGCGATCATCGCCTCGGTCGCCTCGCCCCTGGTCGGCTGGCTCAACCGCCATCGCCTGCCGCGCGGGATCGGCGCCGCCCTCGTCCTGCTCGGGATCGTCGCGCTCGCCTTCGGCGTCGGCCTGATCGTCCTCACCGGGATCTCGAGCCAGGCCGACGGGCTTTCCTCGCGCCTCCAGGAAGGCGCGAGCCAGCTGGAGTCGTGGGCTAGGGACCTCGGGGTGAAGGCTCCCACCGCCGCCGACGCCAACTCCGAGGCGAGCGCCTCGATCAGCGGCGCCTTCCAGGCCCTCACCCAGGGCCTGCTCGGCGGCATCGACAAGCTCGCCGGGCTCGCCGTCTTCCTCTCCTTCACCGCCCTCAGCCTCTTCTTCCTGCTCAAGGACGCGCCGACGATCGGCGCCTTCGTCGAGCGCCACCTCGGGATGCCGCCCGCGGCCGCGCACTCGATGCTCGGGCGCCTCGCCGGCAGCATGCGCGGGTACTTCCTCGGGGTGACGATCGTCGCCGCCTGGAGCGCCCTGATCGTCGGCGTCGGCGCCCTCCTGCTCGGCGTCCCCCTGGCCGGGACGATCGCGGTCGTCACCTTCCTCGGCGGCTACGTCCCCTACCTCGGCGCCTGGACCGCCGGCGCCTTCGCCGTCCTCATCGCTCTAGGAGGATCGGGCCCTGAGGCAGCAGTGGCATTGGCCGTCGTCGTACTGCTGGCCAACGGCGTGCTCCAGCAGCTAGTCCAACCGATCGCCTACGGCGCCGCCCTGCAACTGCATCCCCTCGCCGTCCTGATCGCGACGATCGCCGGCGGCTGCCTCTTCGGAACGATCGGGTTGGTCCTGGCAGCGCCGCTCCTCTCAGCCGCGGTGAAGATCGCCGCCGACCTAGCCGTGGCCGCGGAAGGTCAGGCCGAAGGCTGATCTCTCAGGGCGTGACCGGCTTCTCTGGCATTATCGGAGCGGTGGAGCGACCCCACGTAAAGCTGAGCGGAGACATCGAAGGCCCCTACGTCGTCGAGGAGACCCGCAGCGATGGGCGCCTGGTTATTTCGCCCGAT
>DASTGL010000004.1:0-2496 GCA_035719145.1 Solirubrobacterales bacterium | reverse complement strand
GGCGGGGCCGGTCGCGGCCGGCGTCGCCGGGGATGTCGAGCTTGGCGGCGAGGGCGTCGAGGCGGCGCTGGGCGGTGCGCTCTGAGACGTGGAGCTCGGCGGCGATCTCGGCGCGGGTGGCGGGACGGCCGGCGAAGGCGCCCTCGGTTCGGTAGGGGGCGACGAGGGCGGCGGCGGTCGCCCGCTCCTCCTCGTTCAACGCCACCGCCGGCTCGGAGGCGGCGACGGTGGCGCCGACGGGGGTGATGTCGCCGGTCTTCACTTCGAGGCGGTGGTCGCCGACGATCAGGGTGTCGCCATCGCGCAGGCGCCGCGGCCGGTCGAGCGGCTCCCCGTTCAGCGCGGTGCCGTTGCGGCTGTCGAGGTCGGTCGCCATCAGCACGTCGCCCTTGCGTTCGATCTCAAGGTGGTTCCAGGAGACCGCCTCGTCGGAGAGCGTCACCTCAGCCTCGGGCGAGCGCCCGACCACGGTCCGCTCGCCGCTCAGCGCCACCGAATGCGGCGCCTCACCGCTGGAGGAGATCCAGAGCCGGGGTTCCATCGGCCGAGACTAAAACGAAAGTGCGATTGACCCCCATATAGAGGGTCAATTGAACTCTCGCTGTTAGTAGCGGTAGTGGTCCGGCTTGAACGGGCCCTCAACCGGCACGCCGAGGTAGGCGGACTGCTCAGGGGTCAGCTCGGTCAGCTCGACGCCGAGCGCCGCCAGGTGCAGGCGGGCGACCTTCTCGTCGAGGTGCTTGGGCAGCACGTAGACCGTCGGCTCGCCAGCGTATTTGTCGTCGCGCTTGCCGAAAAGCTCGATCTGGGCGATGACCTGGTTGGTGAATGAGTTCGACATCACGAAGCTCGGGTGCCCGGTCGCATTGCCGAGGTTCAGCAGCCGCCCTTCGGAGAGGACGATGATCGAGCGGCCCTCGGAGAACTTCCACTCGTCGACCTGCGGCTTGATGTTGATCCGCTCGGCGCCGGAGGCTTCCAGCGCCGCCATCTCGATCTCGTTGTCGAAGTGGCCGATGTTGCCGACGATCGCGTTGTGCTTCATCCGCCGCATGTGGTCGACGGTGATGATGTCCTTGTTGCCGGTGGCGGTGACGAAGATGTCGGCGGTCTCGACGACTTCGTCGAGCTTGCGCACCTCGTAGCCCTCCATCGCCGCCTGCAGCGCGCAGATCGGGTCGATCTCGGTGACGATCACCCGGGCGCCCTGGCCGCGCAGCGAGTCCGCGCAGCCCTTGCCGACGTCGCCGTAGCCGCAGACGACGGCGACCTTGCCGCCGATCATCACGTCGGTGGCGCGGTTGATCCCGTCGACCAGCGAGTGGCGGCAGCCGTAGAGGTTGTCGAACTTCGACTTGGTGACCGAGTCGTTGACGTTGATCGCCGGGAACAGCAGGTCGCCGGTCTCGGCCAGCTGGTAGAGCCGGTGGACGCCGGTCGTCGTCTCCTCGGTGACGCCCTTGACGTTGGCGGCGATCCGGGTCCAGCGCTGCGAGTCCTCGGAGAGCGAGCGCTGCAGGGTCTGCAGGACGATCTTGAACTCCTCCGATTCGGCCGAGTCGGGGTCGGGCACGGAGCCCGCCTTCTCGAACTCGACGCCCTTGTGGACGAGCAGCGTGGCGTCGCCGCCGTCGTCGAGGATCATGTTCGGGCCCTCGCCATCGGGCCAGTCGAGCGCCTGCTCGGTGCACCACCAGTACTCCTCCAGGGTCTCGCCTTTCCAGGCGTAGACGGGGATGCCGGCGGCGGCGATCGCCGCGGCGGCGTGGTCCTGGGTGCTGAAGATGTTGCAGCTGGCCCAGCGCACCTCGGCGCCGAGGGCGACCAGCGTCTCTATAAGGACCGCGGTCTGGATCGTCATGTGGAGGGAGCCGGTGATGCGGGCACCCTTCAGGGGCTGCGCGGAGCCGTACTCCTCGCGCGTCTGCATCAGGCCGGGCATCTCGACCTCGGCGAGGGAGATCTCCTTGCGGCCGAAGTCGGCGAGGCCGATGTCGGCGACCTTGTAGTCCTGGGTCTCGGTTGCGGCGGTGCTAACGGTCATCTGGGAAAGGTAGCGTGCCGCCCGTGAACGCGCCCGACGACGAGAAGCGCCGCGCCGCCGAGGCCGCCGCCGAGCTGGTCGAGAGCGGGATGACGGTCGGCCTCGGGACCGGCTCGACGGTCGCCCACTTGCTGCCGGCGATCGCCCGCCGCGGCCTCACCGACGTCCGCTGCGTCGCCACCTCGGTCGCGACCGAAGAACAGGCGCGCGAGCTGGGGATCCCGGTCGAGGAGTTCGACCGCCTGCAGCGTCTCGACATCGCGATCGACGGCACCGACGAGGTGACCCCGGACGGCTGGCTGATCAAGGGCGGCGGCGGCGCCCACCTGCGCGAGAAGATCGTCGCCGCAGCGGCGGAGCGCTTCGTCGTCATCGCCGACTCGAGCAAGCCGGTCGACGCGCTCAGCGCCCCTGTGCCGCTCGAGCTGTTCGCCTTCGGCATCGCATCGACC
>DASTGL010000003.1:0-2669 GCA_035719145.1 Solirubrobacterales bacterium | reverse complement strand
GGCGAGTCCTGGTTCGGGGTCGAGATCACCGCGAGGCCGGAGGAGTCTTTGACCAGCCAGGCCCAGCCGGAGCCGAAGCGGGCGATGCCGGCGTTTTTGAACTCCTCCTTGAAGGAGTCGAAAGAGCCGAAGGTGTCGCCGATCGCCGAGCCCAGCTCGCCGCTCGGCTCGCCGCCGCCGTCGGGGCTCAGCATCTGCCAGAAGAGGGTGTGGTTGTAGTGGCCGCCGGCGTTGTTGCGGACCGCCGCCTGCTTGTCGCCCGGCAGCGCCGAGAGGTTGCGGAGGACGTCCTCGACGTCGCGGTCAGCCCACTCGGTGCCCTCGAGGGCGGCGTTGGCTTTGTCGACGTAGGCCTGGTGGTGTTTGTCGTGATGGACGCGCATCGTCGCCTCGTCGATGTGGGGCTCGAGCGCGTCGTAGGGGTACGGCAGATCGGGTACGGAGAAAGCCATCGCAACTCCTTTTCTCGGTTTGAAGTCCGAGTCGGAGCCTAGATGAATCGACCGGCCCGCTATTCCTGCGTCGCCGCTTCCGCCGCCGCCGCTTCTTCGACTTCGCCGCTCTTGCGGGAGCCGATCCGCGGCGCCGCGCCGGCGTCGCCGCCGGTCCATTCGTTGAACCGGTACCAGGCCGGCTTCGCTTCCCGCTCCTTGTTCAGCAGCCCCGCCGAGTGGCAGAAGACGCAGGTACCGCCTTCGTCGGTCCAGGTGAACCACCAGACGCCGCCGACACCCCAGCGGATCCGGTTGGCCGAGAGCATCGAGAACGCCTTCGAGAGCTGGAACGCCTGCCCGAAGAGGCCGCGCTGCCAGCGGGTCGGGCCGTCTTCGGAGCCCCAGCCGAGCTCGGTGACGAAGAGCGGCGTGCCGGGGTCGTGGTGGCGGCGCATGATCCGGCGCAGGTTGTGTAGCTGCGCCCCCATCGCGGTCGCGTCGGCGACGTAGGGGTGAAGCCCGACCCCGTCGAAGTACTTCTTGACGTTGCCGGCGCGGTAGAAGCGCGAGAGGAAGTCGCCGGAGGCGATGTTCGGCGGCACCTGCAGCGGCCGGCCGAAGAGGCCGCCGAGAATCACCTGCGAGCCGGGCGCCTGGCGGTGGATCACCCGCCCCGCGATCCGGATCAGCTTGGCGAAGCGCGCCGGTTCCGGGCCGGTCGCGAAGGTGACGAGGTTCTCCTCGTTCCAGATTTCCCAACGGCGCACCGGGAAGTAGGGCAGTTCGTCTTCTTCGCGCCAGAAGGCGCCGCCGGGCCCGTAGCGGTCGACCGCCGCCCGAATGAAGGAGGCCCAGGCGCGGCGCTGCCGGGCCGTGGTCACCGGCAGATCGATCCCCAGCGGCGTGACCCATTTCGGCGAGGCGGTGACGAAGGGAAAGACTTCGATTTCGGCTTCGGCCGCCAGCCGCACTTCACGGTCGAAGCCGCCCCACTCCCGTTCGGCGAAGGCCGGGTTCTGCGGCTCGATCGCCGCCCAGTAGAGCGGCAGCCGGACGCTGGCGACGTCTGCTTCGCCCATCAGCTTGAAGTCCTTGGCCGTGCCCGGATTCTGCGGCGAGACGCCGATGAACCCCGGCGGCAGGTACCCAGGCGCCGCCACCGGCGTCGCCGCCAGGGCCAGCAGAGCCAGGATCGTCGCAATCATGCCTCGGACCATCGTCATTCGAAGAACCGCATCCCCGTCCAAAGTAGCGCCCGACCCGCTCGGCCCCCACTTCCCCGGTCTGGGATAATCGACTCCTCTCGGGGCGTGGCGCAGCCTGGTAGCGCGCACCGTTCGGGTCGGTGAGGTCCCCGGTTCAAATCCGGGCGCCCCGATGAAGCAGCAGCTTTGACATCACAAATTGTGATTTCAATTGGGTGCTGGATTTTTGAGGTCGCAAAATGTGACCTCAAACGTCTTCTCGGGCACATCTCCGCACCACCCGCTATCCGCATCGTCTAAGAGGCCGAATTCGGCGCTAGGGTCTTCTCGATGGAGACCTCCCCAGCCTTCGAGGTCCACGAGGCGAACCTGCACGGTCACCGTGCCGTCTACCGGGTTGCCGGCAGCGGTCCGGACCTTGTCCTCATCCACGGCATGATCAACTCGTCACGCCACTGGGAGCAGGTGGCGTCGCGGCTGGCGGGCTCCTACCGGGTGATCGCGCCGGACCTGATCGGCCACGGCGATGCGGCGACGCCTCGGGGCGACTACTCGCTGGGTGCCCACGCGGCGAGCATCCGCGACCTGTTGACGACGATCGGGGTCGAGCGGGCGACGATCGTCGGGCACTCGCTCGGCGGCGGCGTCGCGATGCAGTTCTTCTACCAGTTCCCCCAGCGCACCGAGCGCCTGGTGCTGATCTCCAGCGGCGGGCTCGGGCACGACGTCAGCCCGCTGCTGCGCGGGGCCGCCCTGCCCGGATCGGCGGCACTGCTGCGCCTGGCGACGCGGCCGCAGGTGGTCGGCGGCCTGGCGGCGGCCGGCGCCCGTCTGCGCTCGCGCGGCAACAGCACCGGCGTCTACCTGCAGGCGGTGGCGCGGGCGCTGGGGCCGCTGCAGGAGCCCGGCTCGCGCCGCGCCTTCCTGCAGACGCTGCGTGCGGTGATCGACGTCCAGGGCCAGAAAGTGAGCGCCCGCGACCGCCTCTACCTGCTCGGCGAGATGCCGACCCTGATCGTCTGGGGCGAGC
>DASTGL010000002.1:0-2684 GCA_035719145.1 Solirubrobacterales bacterium | reverse complement strand
GCCGAGCAGTACTCCCCGCCTCAGGGCGTGACCGACCTCCGCATCGATCAGATGGGGTGCCCAGAGCGCGTATTCCTCGGCATCAAGCCGCTCTTTCGCCACGTTTGCATGCTCGCCGTCGCTGAGCAGCTCGACGAGGACCGATGCATCGACAACGGGCATCAGTCCCCGCGAACTTCCCGGATGGCATCGACGACGTCCTGAGTGGTCATGGTCGACCCCTCGCTGCGCCCTCTGCTCCTCTCGCGGATCTCTTTGATCGTCGACTTACGGCTTTTACGATCGAGCTCCCGCTTAATGTAGTCGGACATGCTCATCCCGGCGAGCGCCGCTCGCTTCTTCAGGTCCCGGTGCAGATCGTCGGGCACGTTCCTGATCTGGATCATTTTGGACATGTGCACCACATTAGACCGTGCGGAGGACATGTTCACTGCCACTAGCGTTCTCATGCAAGCGATCCTGCCGAGCCAGGACGCACGCGTGGCGCGCACAAAGCGCCAATTCGCGCACGGCTTCCACACTTAAGCGACAATTCGCCCCCGGCCCCGATAGCTCAGCTGGATAGAGCGATCCCCTCCTAAGGGATAGGCCGCTGGTTCGAATCCAGCTCGGGGCACTGAGACTGCTTCAAATACCTCCTCCGTTCCCGAGAGGGAGACTGCAGTACTAAATAGATAGGGTTGATCGGCTGAGCGGTCATGGGATTTCTTGCCGATCTACAAAGAGAACAGGAACGGCGGCGGCGCTTCGAAGAAAAGGAACACCGTCGAATCCAGCGCGAATATGAACGCGCTCAGCGGGAGGCAGAACGTCAAGCCGCCCGTGAAGAGAAGGAGCGCAAGAAGCTCTACATAGAACAGAGGGAAAGAGAAACGGAAGGGCTCAACGCTGCTCTAGGTAATCGATTGGCCCAGTTGGAAGGCCTGCTCGCCGCAACCCTTCCCGTCGACGATCACATCGACCTCGATTCCCTCAAGCAGTCGTATTCCCCTCCGCCATTCAACGATCGAGGTCTCGCTGAGCCCGAGCCAGAGCCAGAGCTCGAAGAACCTCAGCCCCTAGGGCTGTTCGCCGGTCTTGTCCCCGGCGCCAAGGCAAAGCACGAAGCCCTTCAGGTCGATACGGAAGCCGAATTTGCAGAAGCCAAGAAGGCATGGGAAGAGCGGGAGGCCGAGCGTGAAAAAGCTTTGGCCGAGGCACGCGCCGTGTATGAGCAGGAGATCACCGAGAAGCAGCAGGCGGTTGACGCGGCGAACACTGAGATCGATCGGTTCAAGGACAAGCTGTCCGCCGGCGAACCGGATGCGATCGTCGATTACCTCGGGTTAGTCCTGGAGAGAAGCCGATATCCCGAGGATTTTCCTCGCTCCCACAAACTGGCTTTCGTTCCAGAGAGCAAGCAAGCGGTCATCGAGCAGGACTTGCCGGAGTTCAACGCCGTGCCGGAGGCCAAAGAGCACCGCTACGTGAAATCGCGGGACGAGATCACGGTGAGCGCACGTCCCATCGGCCAGCGAAAAGCTCTCTACTCGAGCATGCTCAGTCAGATCGCGCTACGGACGGTTCACGAGATCTTCGAGGCTGATCGCTGGAAGCACGTGGAAACCATCGTCTACAACGGCGTTGTAGACAGCATCGACAAGAAGACCGGCCAGCCTGCGCGGGTTTGCCTGATTAGCCTGCGCACCACCCGGGACTCTTTCGAAGCGCTGCAGCTTGAGCGAGTCGATCCCGAGGAATGCTTGAGAGGGCTGGGCGCAGGTGTCTCCAAAAAACCCGCGGAGCTGGCGCCGATTCGTCCGGTCCTTGAATTCAAGATGGTTGACGACCGCTTCATAGACGAGAGCGACGTCCTTTCAGAGCTCGATCAGCGGCCAAACTTGATGGCACTCACCCCGTCCGAATTCGAGTCGCTCATCACCAATCTCTTCGAGAAAATGGGTTTGGAGACCCGGCAGACCAGGCCCTCACGCGACGGTGGAGTCGACTGCGTGGCTTGGGACACCCGCCCAATCATGGGTGGCAAGGTGGTAATCCAGGCGAAGCGCTACGGCGGGACGGTGGGAGTAAGCGCTGTCCGGGACCTCTTCGGCACGGTTCATAACGAGGGAGCTAGCAAGGGGATCTTGGTGACCACCAGCGGCTACGGAAAAGCCTCCTTCGAGTTTGCAAAGGACAAGCCCCTTGAGCTGCTCGACGGCAGCAACCTGCTCTACCTCTTGAGCGAGCACGCGGGCGTCGAGGCTCGGATCGACCCGCCAGAAGACTGGATCGATCCGGATGGAGCAGAGGTCAACGAAGACGCTCCTTCCTCCTAGGAGATTTACCGGTGAGGAGCGCGGCTGCAGGCTTGCGCCCAGGCGGGTGCAACTTTTGACCTCGTGGCTTGCTTGTACCGAGAGTGCAGATCGTGAGCTGGCCTTCTCGTTCGACCCTGCGGCGGGCGGTCCCACTGTTGCTGGGACTGCTGCTGCTTCTCGGCGTGCTCGCCGCGCCAGCGTCCGCTGCCGGCCAGCGGACGGTGCACTTCGATGGGCGGGCGGTCGAGGCGCCTGCTTCCTGGCCCGTCTACCGGTTGGCCCAACACCCGCGGATGTGCGTGCGGCTCGATCGCCGTGCGGTCTACCTGGGGACGCCGTCGCCGAGGCAGAACTGCCCGGCGGAGGCGATCGGGCGGCGTCGGG
>DASTGL010000001.1:0-2819 GCA_035719145.1 Solirubrobacterales bacterium | reverse complement strand
CAACATCGTCTCCGGGCCGGACGGGGCCTACTACGCGCTGGTCCGGGTGCGCGGTCCCGGGGCGCGGCGGGGAGACTGCCTGCTGCGGACGCCGACGGTCGGCCGGCCCCGGAGCTGGCGCGCTTGGGACGGCCTCGGCTTCAGCGGGCGCTTCAGCGACCCCTACCGCTCGCCGCCGCGCCGCCGCTTTCCCTGCGCCCAGGTGGGCCGGGGCCGGATCGCCGAGATGACCGAAAGCCTCACGTACAACACCGCCCTCGGCAGCTACCTGCTGGTGGGATTGGCGCCACCCGGTCCCGACAGCCTCGGCCCGAAGCTCCGCGGCATCTACTTTGCGACCTCGAAGGACCTGGTCCACTGGAGCGAGCGCAAGTTGATCACCCGCGCGGTCACCACCCACAACTACCGCTGTGGCGGCCCGTCGCCGCTCGCCTACCCGTCGGTGATCGACCCCGAAAGCGCGTCCCGCACCTTCGCCACCAGCGGTTCGCATCCGTACCTCTACTACACCCAGTTCCGCTAC
The DNA here is from genome assembly GCA_035719145.1 of Solirubrobacterales bacterium. Taxonomy (GTDB): domain Bacteria; phylum Actinomycetota; class Thermoleophilia; order Solirubrobacterales; family 70-9; genus VAYN01. Next base: position 2,296 of record DASTGL010000001.1, on the reverse strand, counting down.
CGGGACTGCCATCAGACCGCCGATCGCGACCTGATGCGGGTGCCCCTGCGGGTGACGCCGTGAGCGGGGGGCGCCTGCGGATCCTCCTCGCCGGGATGGTCGCCGGCGACCCGCGCCAGGGCGGGGCGAGCTGGGCAGTGCTGCAGTACGTCGCCGGGCTCTCCGAGCTCGGTCACGAGGTGGTGCTGGTCGAGCCGGTCGCGGCGGAGGCGCTCGAGCCGGGCGGAGAGGTGGTGCGCTACTTCCGCTCGCTGCCCTTCCTCGACGGCCGGGCGGCGCTGCTGGCGAGGGAAGGAGAAGCGACGGTGGGGCTCTCCTCCGCGGAGTTGTTCGAGTTCGCGCGCGGAGCGGACCTGCTCCTCAACATCTCCGGGATGCTGCGCGACGAGCGCCTGCTCGAACCAGTGCCGGTGCGGGCCTTCCTCGACCTCGATCCCGGCTTCAACCAGGTCTGGGAAGCGACCGGGACGGAGATGGGGATCGACCGCCACACCCACTGCGTCAGCGTCGGCGTCCGGATCGGCGCCGAGGATTGCCCGATCCCGACCCTCGACCGCGACTGGATCCCGACCCTGCCGCCGGTGGCGCTCGCCCACTGGCCAGCCGCCGAGCGGCGGCCGGGGCGCGACGCCTTCACCAGCGTCGGCCACTGGCGCAGCTACGGCTCGATCGAGCACGGCGGCGTCCACTACGGCCAGCGCGCCCACGCCCTGCGCGGGCTGTTCGAGCTGCCGCGGCGCTCGCCCGCGCGCTTCGAGCTGGCGCTCGGAATCCACCCCGACGAGGTGGAAGACCTGCGGGCGCTGCGCGAGAACGGCTGGGAGCTGCTCGACCCCTACGCGGTCGCGGGCAACCCCGCCGAATACGCCTCCTTTGTCCGCGGCTCGAAGGCCGAGCTCGGGGTCGCCAAGAACGGCTACGTCAACTCGCGCAGCGGCTGGTTCAGCGATCGCAGCGCCTGCTACCTGGCGAGCGGGCGCCCGGTGGTCGCCCAGGACACCGGCTTCGGTGAGGCTTTGCCGGTGGGGGAGGGATTGTTGAAGTTCGACGGCGTGGACGAGGCCGCCGCCGCCGTCGCTGAGGTCACTGACGACTACGATCGACACGCCCGGGCCGCCCGCGAGGTCGCCGAGGCGCACCTCGACTCCCGCAAGGTGCTGTCGCGTCTGCTGGAGCGGCTGGCCGTCGCCGAGCCTGGCGGGGCAGGGCGATGAGCCAGCCGATCCCCTTCAACCGGCCCTTCGTCGCCGGCAACGAGCTGGAGTACCTGGAGCAGGCGATCGCCGCTCGCGACCTCGCGGGCGGCGGCGAGTTCACGCGGCGCTGCCAGGAGTGGCTGCGGGAGGCGACCGGGTCGCCGCTGGCGCTGCTCTCGCACTCGGCCACCGGGGCGCTGGAGGCGGCGGCGATGCTGGCCGGGCTGGGGCCGGGGGACGAGGCGATCATGCCTTCGTTCGGCTATCCGACGATGGCGACGGCGGTGGTGCGGCAGGGGGCGACACCGGTCTTCGTCGAGATCGATCCGCTGACGCTGAACGTCGATCCCGCGGCGGTCGCGGCGGCGGTCGGGGAGCGGACGCGGGCGATTCTCGCCGTCCACTACGGCGGCGTCGCCTGCGACATGGAGCGCCTCGCGGAGATCGCCGGCCGCCACGACCTCGCCCTGATCGAGGACGCCGCCCACTGCCTGCTCGCCTCCCAGGACGGCCGCGCGCTCGGCTCGATCGGCGACCTCGGCGCGATCAGCTTCCACGCGACCAAGAACGTCACCTGCGGCGAGGGCGGAGTGCTGCTGGTCAACGACCCGGCGCTGGCCGAGCGGGCGCAGGTGATCTGGGACAAGGGCACCAACCGCTCGCAGTTCCTGCGCGGCGAGGTCGACCGCTACACCTGGGTCGACGTCGGCTCCTCCTTCGGTGCCAGCGACCTCACCGCCGCCTTCCTTCTCGCCCAGCTGGAGGCCGCGGAGGCGGTGACGGCGCGGCGCCGGGCGATCTGGGAGCGCTACCACGGCGCCTTCGAGCAGCTCGAGCGCGACGGGCTGGCGCAGCGCCCGCCGACCCCGCCGGGCAGCGTCCACAACGGCCACGTCTACTACCTGGTCCTGCCGAGCGCGCAGGCCCGCGCCGCTTTCATCGAGCGGCTGCGCGAGCAGCAGATCGCCACCGTCTTCCACTTCGTCCCCCTCCACAGCTCGCCCGCCGGCGAACGCTTCGGCCGCGTCGCCGGCTCGCTCGACCACACCGAAGACCTCAGCGCCCGGCTCGTCCGCCTGCCGCTCTTCGCCGACCTCGAC